>DAONFN010000319.1:0-4148 GCA_035403625.1 Bacteroidales bacterium | reverse complement strand
GCGGCTGGCGGATTCCCTTCCCCAGTTCGATGTGATCGTGGGAGGCCATTCCCATATCCTGCTCGAATCACCGAAATTTGAGAATGGCGTGATGATCGTCCAGGCCGGGGCCAACCTGAAATATATCGGGAAAACCACCCTCACCATCGAAGATGGAAAGGTGACCGGGCGGAGCGATGAGGTGATTCCGCTTTCAACCCTGGCAAGGGAGGATCGGGAAATCCGGCAGTTGATAGATGCCTGTAACGACAACCCGGCCTTTAAAGAAGTAGTCGGGAAAGCCACCATGCCCCTCGCCGGCGTGGAGGAGTTGGGAAGTCTCATGACTGATGCTGTGACCCATCAGATGAAGGTTGATTTTGCCTTCCAGAACAAGGGCGGTATCCGGATTTCTGCCATCCCGGCCGGCGATATCACGCTCAGGGATGTTTACAAACTCGACCCCTTCGGCAACCATCTGGTCATTTATTCGATGACCCCTGATGAGATCCGTTCCCTGATCTGTTATGGCTACACTCATGAAAAAGGTATCGACCTCCAGGTTTCGGGGATGACTTACCGCATCATCGGCGACGGAACCGGATCCTGCTCCCGGGTCGAAATGTTTGACCCATCCGGAAAACCGCTCGATCCGAAACAGGAATATTCCGTGGCCATAAACGATTACATGGCAAACACCTACCGGTTTGATCACAAGGACCCGGGAACTGTCTCTACCCTCACCACTTCAGAAGTCCTTATACGGTACCTCCGCACGGTTGGCTCCGTGAACTATTCCGGTGTAACACGGGCCGCAGCCGCAAACTGAGGCACTGTCTTCCCGTCGCCCGTTACCCGTTACCTGTTCCACAAAAGCTTGACCAGTTGCGGAACCTCCGCATTCTGGATAAAAGGTCCGCGGACGCTGTCGTACTCATCCGCGTAACGCCGGTATAACCCGCTGCCGGCCCCTTTGGCATAGAACGGCACCAGCGATCCGGTATGGTTTCCCGAATAAAACGTCATTCCGGGAAGCACGCCTTTCCCGTTGTCTTTCAAGGGTTCAAAGGGCTTATCCCCCCACAGGAGACCGGTTTCATGATCACCTGTAACGATCACGAGGGATTCCTCCCAGCTGCTGTTCATTTCCACCCAAGAAACGACCTTGTCGACGGCACGATAAAAGTCATCCATCTCCTCGATCAACCTTCCTTTCATGTTTGAATGAGAAGCCCAGTCGGTCGCCCCGCCTTCGACCATCAGGAAAAACCCTTTCGGATTGTTATCCAGCACATTCAAAGCCCCGCCAACCATTTCAGCCAGGGATGGAACGGTTGTATTAAAGGGAGTGACATAGGGACCGGAGTTTTTTGTTTCGCCGTTCAGGGCCTGCCGGTCGACCTGCAGCGACTGGTATATTTTGGGCACTCCGAGTACCCGGCGCGGGGTTTTCCCGGTCTGAAGGGCCTGAAACACGCTCAGATCCCGCACGACCGTCCAGGCATCCGGTTTATGATCTCCATTGACATCCTGCACGGTTCGGGTCTTGCCATTCAGATGAAAGGAGACCTGTTTTCCGCTTCCGGCGATCACCTGCAGCCAGAAGGCGCTATCCGCCACATATTTCGGATTGTTCCACTTCCCCGGCCTGGGTTTTCCGTTATCGTCGAACCCGGGATCGCCACACCCCATGATCACGTCGCAGCGGCTGTCGAGCAGCATTTCGGCTGCTATTCCGGCGTAGTTCACCCGTGTCACGTTGTGGGCAACGAACCCTGCCGGGGTCGCATGGGAAAATGGCACGGTAGTCACCACCCCGGCCGATCTGCCGAGAGCCTTGGCCCGCTGGACCAGGTTTTCCAGGGTGTCGTGGGTGACCGACAATCCGATGGCATTGTTGTAGGTCTTTACGCCGGTGGACAGGGCAGTAGCGGCAGCCGCAGATTCGGTGAAATCCCTTTTCAGCCAGGCCGTGTCTTTCCAGGCGCGGGAAGGATCGTACCCCCCTGCAAAGTAGTTTGACCCCGGTTTCGCTGCGTCATATTCACCCGCCATTGCCGGAAAAGTCGCCATGGCGAGTCTGACCGGGAACTGCTCACAGGTGGATAGACCGATTCCCAGGTAGTACTTTGCGGCAAGATGGTGATTAAACCCTCCTCCGTCGGCTATCATGATGATGACATTCCTGGGGATGGGAAGCGGCGTGATTTTTTGGGCCGGTGACGGATACGGGTAAAGAACGCCGGCAATAGCCGGAAGCGACAGGAGGATGAGAAGGTATTTGCGCATGGCGGAGGGATTTCGGGAGGTGGATGCAAAGTTATCAAACGGATCGTTACCGTATTCATTTCCCGCGGGGCGGTCTTTCCTTTCTTCCCACGTCCTTCGTCTTTCATCCTTCGACTTTCACCCCCCTTTTTTCAGTGGTTCGTCGATAATCAGTTTTCGTCGGGGCTTGCTGCATGTAATTTTGGACAAAACAATCAACCATGGCAACCCTTTCGCACATTCTTGCATCGTTCGACATCTTCCAGGTTATCATCGCAGCCCTTCCCGGACTTTTCAGTCCCATCTTCAACGCTTTCCGGGATATCTTCATGCTGTTGTACGGTACGGCGGCCCACCAGTTTGAAGCCCATCCGGGGATTTTGTCGGGTGGCATCATCTTTTTGTTCGGCTATTTAATATGGTCGGCCTGGAAAAGACTCCGGCTTTCGCGGATATTTACCCGCAACGATCTCTGATCGATCCACTAAAAGCAGTATTATTGCATCCCGGCAAGGGCCCTTTTTTCCCTGCTTCCCTTTTAATTGAATGCTTGCCGGCCGGAAGGCCGGCTTAAACCATATCCCTGTATGAGCCTGGATTACTTTAGCCGTTTTTTCGACAGCACGACGTTCATGTATATTGTTCTGCCGATGCTGATATTCTGTTTTCGTATTGTCGATCAGTCGATCGGAACACTCCGGCTCATCTTTGCCGCCAAAGGTCTCAAACGACTGGCTCCGGTTTTTGCCTTTTTCGAATCTTTTATCTGGTTGGTAGCCATCGGCCAGATCATGAAACACCTCGACAACATTTATTGTTATATCGCCTTTGCCGGGGGATATGCCGCAGGTAACTTTTTCGGAATCCTCCTCGAGGAAAAACTTTCAATCGGTACCGTGGTGATCCGGGTGATCCCGAAGCAAGACACAACCGCTTTGATCGGGCACCTGAGGAAGGAAAATTTTGGCGTGACGGTCGTGCCCGTCGACGGGATGATGGGACCGACTAAAATGCTCTTTACCACGATCCGGCGGAAGGAAGCCCCTTATGTTATCGACATCATCAAGCAGCACAATCCGACCGCCTTTTATACCATCGATGAAGTGAAGGTTGTCAGTGGTGGCTATTTCGACCGGCCGGGTCATTCAATCTTTTCCATCTTCAATCCTTTTCAGAAAACGGTCAAATCATGACCGGAAATCTGGGAAAGATTCGTATCTTAGAGGAAAATTAGCTGACCATGGAAACCTACGAAAAGATTCTTGTACTGAACAACGAATTCGAAGCGGGCCTCCTCGAGGAGGTGCTTACCGACCGGAACATCCCCCATGGCATTGTAACTTCAGACGATACGGCCCTTGGCGGGATCGTGGAACTGGAATATGGCTGGGGATATGTGGAAGCGCCCCCTGAGTACCGTGAGGAGATCCTGGGAATCTTCGCAGAGATCACCAAACAATGATCCGGGTTCATGCAGAGTTTCAGTGAGTATTTTGAAATTCTCGTCAACTCGGAAAAGCTGATCCATTACGGGGGCTTTGCCCTTTTACTTATCGTGATCTTTGCTGAAACCGGACTTGTGTTCGGGATCATCTTTCCCGGTGATGCCTTGCTGGTGACGGCAGGAATTCTATGCGGCTCCGACCTGACAATCGACTTGTGGCTGCTTGTGACAACGGTGGCCCTGGCTGCCGTTGCCGGGAACATTACGGGATATGCCACCGGCTACTTCCTTGGAAATAAACTGGAGAATAAGGCAGATTCCCTGTTTTTCAAACGAAAATACCTCACCCGGTCGAAGCATTTCTATGAAAAGTACGGCGGGGTCGCCCTGATAGCCGGAAGGTTTCTCCCCGTGGTAAGGACGTTCGTCCCTATCCTGGCCGGCGCCATCCGGATCG
>DAONFN010000318.1:0-4164 GCA_035403625.1 Bacteroidales bacterium | reverse complement strand
CAAAAATAGCCATCAGCCGCCAGCTTGAAAAGATGCTCGTGGCCGAAGGGATACGCTTTTCGTATCTCTTGTCTTTGTAATCGGCTATCCCGATCAGAAGGGCATAGTATTTTCCGACGACCAATGAATCTGCTGTACCGGCATCCCGGAGCATGGTCATTCCCCGTAGCTTGTCCTGGCTGAGCATCAGGTGTGAGATTCCAGCGGGATGAGCCAACGAATCGACAGCCGATTGTTCCTTCATGCCCGGGAGAGCGTTGCTCGTTTCGCCGCGGTTTTTCAACCAGATGACGATCGTGCCGGCCAGAATGGCAAGAGCAAGAACCGCAAGCGCCGGGAGGAGGATTTTTCGCCTGCCGGGTTCAACAGTAGCCGGAACCTCGCTGATGGAGGGAAGTGCCCGGCAAAAATCATCAAGGTTCCGGAACCGCTCCCCGGGCTCCGGGGCCATAGCCTTCATGATAGCGGCATTTACGCGGCCGGAAACCGATGGGTTGAGCTTACACGGTTCGATGAGAGGTGTTCCGGCCCGGTCGGGTGCGGCTACGGGATCCTGGCCGGTAAGCAGGAAATAGAGAATAGCGCCCACGGAATAGATATCGGTCCAGGCGCCATAGCTGCAATCCATTTCATAAAGTTCCGGAGAAGTATAGCCGGGGCGGGCGAGGCGGCGGGCGTCGCCGATGACTGCCGTGGGTATTTTTTTTCGGGCGATACCGACACTGAAAATAACCGCCTGTCCTTTTTTATCGATGAGTACCTTGACCGGTGAGAGGTTCAGGTGAAAAATACCGTTGGTGTGCAGGAGAGTGAGTCCCTGGGTAATTTGCAGGATCAGGCGGATTGCCTCTTTCTCACTCAGTCGCTTTTCCGGGCGTGCCAGTGTATAGGTACGCAGGTCCTCCTCGTTCACATATTCGGTTATATAATAAACGGTCCGGTTCTCTTCAAATGTATCGAGAACTCTGACGAAATGTTCGTTCCCGACACATTTTGAGAGCATGACTGCCTCTCCGAGCCAGTTGCCCATGAAGGTCCGGTAAATCGTTTCTTCCAGATCGTTGTTGGTCACCTCGTTACCGGGAGTTCGCGAACAGTGGTCGATCAGGAAGAACTCATTAATGATGACTTTCCGCCCCAGGAGTGTCTGTTGAGCGAGATAACTTACCGTAAAAGGTCCTTGTCCGTATGTCTCTATAATAAGGTATTTCCCGTTTTGAAGAGACGTCCCGGGTTTTAGAACCTCCTTGAGGGTAACGTTCCCCATCGCTTTTCTTCCGAACTCGGTGTTCATTTTGTTATAATATTGTATATATTTGAAAACCGATCTTTTCTATTTTTACTTATTTATTGCAATCAAATGTAGATTATAACCGGATGGAAAATCGATTAAACATACGGAAAAAATCTGTATAAATTTTGAATTAGCAATATGTTACCTGACGACTTGCATTATCTTCCGGGACATTGGCCTTAATGAACTCCAATATTGCTTCAGATTTGTATTGTTTTTTCGTAACGTAATTCAAAACCAAAAACCATGAAAAAAGTTCTTGCATTCTGCCTAGTTGCAATTTTTGCAACCGCTGTTTGGGGCCAGGCAAAACAGGTACCTCCCACCAAGCCTCCCCAGTCTGAAAAAAAGGTCGAGATTAAGCCGACCGAAGTTCCTATCTGCATCCAGTCATGGATGAAGATCAACCTTGAAGGGTACACGATTAACAAAGCGTACAAACTCGACAGCAAAAACGAAATCTCCTATATCGTACGCGCTGTCAAGGATAAGGAAATTCAGTGGCTGGCATTCGACCGGGAATGCAAGATGGTGAAAAAGATCAACCCGGCTGATGCTGAGCGCGCACCGCAGGTTCCCGATGCCAATGTAAAAGCCAAGCAGACGGATCCTCCGAAGCCGGTTCCCCCGGTAAAGGAAAAGAAAGAGGCCAAGCCTGCCGAAAAGGGTATCAAGAAGTAACGCAGCCCATTCCGGACCGGCGGAAAGAAAAGCCGGGATAAAAGAAGAAGGGATCTCCACAAAAGATCCCTTCTTCTTTTTACCATTTCCGGCAAACGAAATCAATGAATATCGAGGCCATGCAACATGTAGATCATATGCATCAGCGACAGATTGATCTCGGATAGATATTCAGTGACTGCTCTTACACTGCCGGGAAGAGCGAAAACAAGCGATTTGCCCATTACGCCCGCCACCGAACGGCTCAACAGGGCTGCCGGTTTGGTTGATCCGTACCTGGCCCTGATCGCCTCCATGATGCCGGGGATCTCTTTATCCACGAGACTCCGCACGACCTCCGGGGTGAAATCGCGCGGGCCGATCCCGGTTCCCCCGGTGGTGATGACCACATCGATGAGTTCCTCTTTGGCTTTGTGCAGCAGATCCTCCAGAAGGTGGGGATCGTCGGGAATGAGGTGACGGACTATATGGTGCCGCAATTTGGTTGATTCGAAGAAAGTACTCATGATTTCTTCGATCCTGGGCCCGGATAGGTCTTCGTATTCGCCTGCACTTGCCCGGTCGCTCAGGGTGATGATGATGACGCGGTATGTTTTCGGATGAAACTCCAGTTCCATCCCTGGTTCTAATATGCCGGGACTGAGAACCCGGCAAAAGATACCCTCTTTGGGCATCACGCAATCCCCCACTTCACTGAAAATCGCGCAGCCCCGGCCGTGGCACTCTTTGCCGATCTGGGTCACTTCCAGTTCAATGTCGCCGGAGGTAAATCGGTCGAGGGGATGCGTCTCCCAGAGATTCAACCCCGTGGTTGTAAGGTTCTCGGCAAAGTCGCCCGGAGCGATTTTTCGGTTGGCCGATGCCTCAAATTTTACGATGCTTTCGGTACCGAGTAAGCTCACCTGACGGTTCCAGTGTCCGGCATGAGCATCTCCTGCCACTCCGCTGTGGGTGAGCTCGATCCGTTCTACCGCCATTTTAGCGGTCCCTTTTTTTTCGGACAGGTTGACGGATTGGATGAGAATGGATGCCATGGTTACTGCAGATTTTGTTTCGTCTTTTCGATCAGTCTCACTTCATCGATCACCATGGATGGATCGACTGCCTTGCACATATCGTAAATGGTCAGCAGAGCGATGGAAACAGCGGTCAGTGCTTCCATCTCGATCCCGGTTTGCCCGGTGCAGCGGGCAAGGCTGTCGATACGGATCCCCGAAGCGTCAGGAACGGCTGCAACATCGAGTTTGGTGATCGCCAGCGGATGACACAGCGGGATCAGTTCGCTGGTGCGTTTCCCGCCCTGAATCCCGGCGATCTGGGCAACGGTAAGCACGTCTCCCTTTGGCATTCCGTTCGTGCTGATCAATCCGAGGGTGGAGGGCAAGAGGGTGATATGTCCAGTTGCCCGGGCTTCCCTCACCTGGATGGGCTTTCCGCCCACATCCACCATGTTTGCCTTTCCACAGGCATCGACATGGGACAGTGTTTTTTTCATTTTCATTCTGTCATTTAGGTCGAACGACCTGTTTTATCCCCCAATATTATGGAATTTTCCGGTCGTATTGATGCTTCCTTTTTCCGGTTTGCCGGCGAGGGCCTTTTCAAATGCCTGCCGGATGCCCAGTTCGCGGACATTGAAACCCGCGTCGTTGAACAGGCAGGGTCGAAGGATCCCGTTGGCCGTCAGCCGAAGCCGGTTGCACCGGGCACAATCCCCGCCGTGTCCGTTCTCCACAAGGGTAAATCGACCGCTTGAGAGGCTCATCTCGTGGATAAACCGGGCCTCCAGTCCGTGGATGCGGCAGTATTCCCTGACGGAACGGGCATCGGGTTCGTCGGAGGAGCGGCTGATCACGCAATTGATTTTAACCGGGGTAAGTCCGGCCTGCACGGCTGCCTCAATCCCGTCGAGAACCTGCTGCAGGTTCCCGCCCCGGGTTATGGTGCGGTACCTTTCGGGATCCAGCGTGTCGAGGCTCACGTTGATCCGGTGAAGCCCGGCGGCTGCGAGGGGCATCGCCATTTCCTTCAGCAGGACCCCGTTGGTGGTCATCGAACTCTCCATCGAGGCAGGAACCGAACGGATAATATCGGCCAGGTCCCTCCGAAGCAAAGGTTCGCCACCGGTAAATTTCACGCTCCGGATATCAAACCTGGCGGCTGTTTCCAGCACATTTCCAATCTCTTCC
>DAONFN010000317.1:0-4169 GCA_035403625.1 Bacteroidales bacterium | reverse complement strand
CGGCTGAAGGTTCGCAAGTCCACGGCGGAATGGAGCAGGGAAATCGAATATCCGCTGGAGATCCGGGCTTCC
The DNA here is from genome assembly GCA_035403625.1 of Bacteroidales bacterium. GTDB lineage: Bacteria > Bacteroidota > Bacteroidia > Bacteroidales > FEN-979 > CAIVAT01. The sequence goes on along the minus strand of DAONFN010000317.1, from coordinate 4,097 downwards.
GTTTGGCGGCACCCCTTGTTCTTTACCGGGCTTGCCATCCTTTCACTGGCCGGGATCGGGTTGATCCTTCTTCGCAGAAAGAACCTGCAGATTAAAAGCCGCGAGCTGGATCATCATCTTGTTACCCTGGAACTGAAATCGCTCCAGTCGATGATGAATCCGCATTTCATCTTCAACGCCCTGGCTTCCATCCAGAACTTTATCCTGCAGAACAAGACCGGTGAAGCCGGCTTGTATTTGTCACGGTTTGCGCGACTGATCCGGTTGAACATGAATGCCATCCAGTCGGCCATGGTAAACCTCGATGAAGAGTTCGACCGGTTGACGAACTACCTCGATCTGGAACAACTGAGAATGGAGCAGCGGTTTACCTATAAAGTCGATGTGGACGAGGGTTTTGATCCCGAGGAGGTAATGATCCCTTCGATGATCGTTCAGCCTTTCGTGGAAAACTCGATCTGGCATGGAATATCCCAGTTGGAAGAAGCGGGCCGGGTCACTATTTTATTTACCCTGATGGATGATCAGACAATGAAAGTGACCATTACCGATAACGGGATCGGCATGGCCCGGGCGAAAGCCTTCCAAAACCCGGGGGGAACCCACCTGAAGATGGGCATGGAGATGACCCGTAAACGTCTGGAACTGATGGGCCGGAAATTCGGGGTACAAACCCGGATCGACTTCGCGGAAGCCTGTCCCGGCGCAACCAATCCCGGAACCCGTGTGGAGATGATCATGCCCTGCTCCTGCACCGGTAAGCCTTCCTCCCCGGAAGTGTAAGCCATTCAACCGGCAATTCCCCGCTCCACATCTGCCATTTTCATGGCATTCCCGACCGTTCCTTCAGCCGGAGAAACCGCTGGCTCATTGATCCGGATATTTATCTCCGTCTTATGTATTATTGGCTAAAAAAGTGTAAACGAAATGGTTAACACCATGAAGACAATTATTCCATTTCTCGTCGTATTCTTCATGTGGACAGAGACCGTGCTGTCGCAATACGCCGTCCCAAACCCCGCCTGCCACGGATGCCCGGTCCAACTTTTCTGCGGCTCCCTGACGTGCTGCGGACAACCCGGCGCACAGTACACCTGGACCTGCAGCACGGCTCCGACCTGGTCCTCAAACCTCGAAAATCCAATTGTTATACCCTCGTCCACTTCGGTTTATTCCCTTACCGTGACTCTCCCAAACACGGTTGTTTGCTATGGATTTGTGCAGGTCACCGTGCTTCCGCAGATGAGCCTTGCCGCACAGGTAATCCCTTCAGGATGCTCGCCGAATCCCTCCCCGGGTGAAATCGATCTGACAGTAACATTAGGCTGCCCTCCCTACAATTATCTTTGGGACAATGGCGACCGGACAGAAGATAATTACCATCCCCACTGTGGGTTGAATACGGTGTGGGTGACCGACCTGTACGAAACGGTCAGCGCCTCCTTTCTATACGACGCGCTGGATATTTCGGCTGATGAGTGTGACGGCACCCCATACGTTTGCGATGCATACATCTCCCTGACCGTCACCTGTGGAACCCCGCCGTACAGCTATATCTGGAATAACCTGGAAACCACCGAAACGATCGCGAACCTTTGTCATCCGGAGACATACTGTGTGACGGTAACCGACGCCGGCAACCATTCCAAAACCTGCTGTTGGGGTCTGGTGAAGAAAAAATCGACTTGCAGTGCAAACAGTTATCTGCAGAATACGAAGGTTTCTGCCGGTGCCAATGTTTGCTTTGACGCCGTGAATAACATATATGTTGGAGGAAGTGGCGGGGGATTTACCGTCTTTCCCGGGGGAACGGTCAGTCTGATCGCCGGTCATTCAGTTCTTTTCCGTCCGGGAACGCGGATCTATTCCGGAGGTCATATGCACGGCCTCATCACGATGAACGGACAGTATTGCACGAATAAAAGCGGCAACTCTTCCACGGCGGCTGACAGCACAGCACTGGAACCGTCTTCCGCCTGTTTCTTTTCTGTTTACCCGAATCCCACCACGGGAAAATTCTCGCTCGAAATATCCAATGGCACTTCCTTATCGAACTTATATGTGGAGATCTTCGATATACATGGGAGTCCAATACTCACGGAAAGGTTTGCCGGAGAAAAGAAGCATGAATTCTCCCTTTCCGGCCATCCGCGGGGAATCTATGTCATACGGGTGATAAACGGCAAATCAGTCGGAATTTCGAAAATCAACTTACAATAAGATCTTTCATGCATTAAATCTGATTGTTATGAAAAACTTTCAGCATTTCATCATCGTTTTTGCTTTGTTTCTTATACAGGCAAACCATTTAGTTGCACAATCAGACTCGCAGAGGCTTCAAATCCAGGCCGCCTCCCGGGTGACTGAGTTGAACCGGATTTCGGCCGCCTGGAAAATCCGTGCCCAGCAGGAAAAACAAGATGCCGAACAATGGGCCCTCGCCCATGGTTATCCCATAAGGATTGAGACTGCCGGTTTTTCTGCAGAAATTCAATCGATCGATATCAACGGCCTTCCACAGTACTATTCAACCGAAAATTCAACTTCTGCCGCCACCATTTCGACATCAAAAGTGTATCCGGGAGGCGGAGCAGGATTGAACCTGACGGGTTCCGGAATCTCGGTACGTGAATGGGATGCAGGCAGTGTACTGGCCTCGCACCAGGAATTTGGGACACGGGTAACAGTCGTCGATGCGGTGGCTTCACATTGGCATTCCACGCATGTAGCCGGAACCATTATGGCATCCGGAGTAGTGGCTGGCGCAAAAGGAATGGCTTATCAGGCGAATTTACGATCGTTCGACTGGAATTATGATATTTCAGAGATGGCAGCGGAAGCTGCTGCCGGAGCCTTGATCAGTAACCATTCGTACGGCTATGCCCGGGGGTGGGAAGGAAGCGTATGGTACGGGAATGCAGCCATCAGCTCATTGGAAGACTTCCTGTTTGGTTTTTATGACCCATCCGCTCAACAATGGGACGAGGTGGCTCATAATGCACCCTATTATTTAATCTGCAAATCGGCTGGAAATGATCGGGGCCAGACAGGGACAGGACATCCGGCTGACGGCCCATATGACTGCATCGGACAGCAGGGGGTTGCAAAAAACATTCTGACAGTCGGGGCTGTCGACGATATTCCCGGCGGGTACACCACACCTACTTGTGTCAAGCAAACCGGTTGTTACTTCAGTTCCTGGGGGCCGGCAGATGATGGCAGGATAAAGCCGGATATTGTGGCCAACGGCTATTACCTTTATTCGACAAATAATTCAAACAATACGAGTTATGCAAACTTGAGCGGCACCTCCCAGGCGTGTCCATCCGTTGCCGGGTCGATTGCTTTATTGCAGCAGCATTATCAAAATCTGAAAACAACCTATATGCGCTCTGCCACGGTAAAAGCCCTCCTGATCCAAACAGCGGATGAAGCCGGCTCATTCCCCGGGCCCGATTACAAGTTTGGATGGGGCCTGATGAATACACGGCATGCAGCAGAAATCATCTCAAAGGAGCCAAACTCGGCCACGGTCCGTGAGGCGTTGCTTCTCAACGCTGCCACGGATTCGTACATATTTTACTATGATGGATCCGATTCGTTCCTTAAGGCGACCATCGCTTGGAATGACCCGCCCGGGACGCCTGTGACCGCCCAGCTTGATCCTCCCAATAAAATGTTGGTAAACGATCTGGATATGCGAATTATCCGGCTTTCCGACGGACAGTACTTTTACCCATGGACCCTGGATCCAACCCCTGGAAATGAAGGACTCGCCGCAGTTCAGACGACCGATAACAACACCGACAATGTGGAGCAGGTTTACCTCCATGCCCCTCAGACCGGCTACTATCTGGTATGCATCTCCCATAAAGGAACCCTGCAGGGCGCCTCCCAGGAATACGCGCTGATCCTGAATGAACGGTCAACCCTGGTGAACAACAGTTACGACCTGTGGGCGCAGGACACGCCGGATGACATCGGAATTGAGCCCAATCCTGACAACGGCCCCATGTGGATCAGCCAGGATATCTGGGTGACCAAGACGAAGGACAATGCCGTATGGCCCGCGAAACATAAAGCCCACGAGTCGCCTG
>DAONFN010000316.1:0-4180 GCA_035403625.1 Bacteroidales bacterium | reverse complement strand
GGTTTGCTTTATGCAAAATGGTTTATCAGGAGGGGAAAGCGGTTGATTTCATTTACCTGGAGGTCAACCGGAAATTTGAAGAACTGACCGGGCTGAAGAATGTCTGCGGAAAGAAAGTCACCGAGGTGATTCCGGGAGTCATGGATTCGGATTCTGATTTATTCGAATTTTATGAAAAGGTGGTAAGGACGGGTATCCCTGATAAAACTGAATTCCTGCTACAGGCACTTAATATGTGGTTCTCCCTGTCCGCTTATAGTCCTATGCCCGGACATTTTGTTGCTGTTTTTGATGTGATCACTGAGCGCAAGGAGAAGGAAGAGGCACTCAAATCCTCCTTGTTAAGGCTGAACCTGGCCCTCGAGGGTGCACAGGGAGGGACATGGGAATGGGATGTTCGTACCAACCGAAATTATTGGAGCGACCAGCTATGGAAGGTATACGGACTTGAACCATTCAGTTGCGAGCCCTCTTACGACAACTGGCTGGCGACCATTCATCCCGACGACAGGGACAAGGCCGTCGCCGAAGTCACCCATGCCGCCACTCACGGGACTGATCTCAACACGGAATGGCGCGTGATCGACTGCGATGGAACGGAACGCTGGCTGATGTCGAAAGGCAAACCCTTTCTGGATGAACACGGAACGGTCATACAATATTACGGGGTCGTATTCGACATTACGGCCCGGAAAACGGCCGATAAAGCATTGGCGGAAAGCGAACAGCACTTTCGCGAACTTTACGAAAATGCAAGCATCGGCCTGTACCGGACAACGCCGGAAGGAGAGATCATCATGGTCAACCCGGCCGTACTGAAAATGCTGGGATTCGAATCGCTTGAGGAACTCAACAGGCGAAACCTCGAAAAGGAAGGGTTTCTCCCGGGGTATGATCGCAGAGAATTTCGCGAACTCATGGAGCGTAAAAGCCTCGTCAGGGGGCTGGAGTGCCAGTGGAAAAAAAAGGACGGTACCATGATCACGATCCGCGAAAGTGCGGTGGCGGTAAGAGATTCGGAAGGAAAGATCATCTACTATAATGGAACGGTAGAAGATATAACCGAGCAAAAATGGTTACAGGACCGGCAAAAGGTGACACTTGACCTGCTGGAAATCTGTAATAACGCATCCGGGATAAAAGAGCTGGTGAAGGACCTCACCGGTTTCTTTGTTGAGTTCACAGGCTTTGAAGCGGTGGGGGTAAGACTGCAGGACGGAGAGGACTACCCCTATTTCGAAACCAGGGGATTTTCACGTGAATTCGTCAGACTGGAAACCCTTTTATGTTGTTACGATGAAAAGGGTGAGGTAATTCGAAATCCAGACGGGAGTATTCCCCTGGAGTGCATGTGCGGCAATATTATTAACGGCAATTTTGATCCGTCAAAGGAGTTTTTCACGGAGAAGGGAAGTTTCTGGTCAGGGAATACGACCGAATTGTTGGCGACGACCACCGAAGCAGACCGTCGGGGCAGAACGCGAAACCGATGCCATCGTGAGGGATATGAAACCGTGGTTCTGGTTCCTCTCAAATTTCACGGAAAGCCATTTGGACTGTTTCAGTTCAACGACCGGCGTTTGAACCTGATCTCAAAAGAAAAGGTGGGGATACTGGAAGAGTTGGTCGATTACGTGGCTATTGCCCTGGCCAAGCTGAAAAGCGACGAGGAGGTGCGGAGATTGAACGAAAGCCTTGAAAAGAGGGTGCATGAAAGAACCCAGGAACTGGAAGCATTTAATTACTCGGTTTCCCATGACCTTCGCGCGCCGCTGAGGGCTATTGCCGGATTTTCTCATGTGCTGCTGGAAGATCATGGGGACAGACTGGATGAAGAAGGGAGATCAGTCGCAAAAGTGATACAGAACAGTACAGCCAAGATGGCGGCGCTCATTGACGATCTCCTGGCTTTTTCACGGGTCGGACGCACCGAAATGAAGGAAACTCATTTCAGCATGCAGGATCTTATATCTGAATGCATACAGGATCTTTCATCGGCCCATTCCGATGAGCAAGTGATCACAGTTTGCGGCCCGGTACCCGATGTGATGGCGGACAGGGCACTGATCAGGCAGGTCTGGATCAATCTTTTATCGAATGCCCTGAAATTCTCTGCCGGGGCCGGGGAACCGAAAGTTGTGGTAGCCTGTTCCGAGGAGGAGGGGGGGGCCATATTCAGTGTAACCGATAATGGTGTGGGCTTCGACATGAAATATGCTGATAAATTGTTCAATGTATTTCAGCGGTTGCATAGCAGCAAAAGTTTTGAAGGCACCGGCGTCGGACTGGCGATCGTGAGGAGGATCATCGAGCGTCATAACGGGAAAGTGTGGGCCCATTCCGAACCCGGGAAGGGTGCCACCTTCCATTTCACCATAAACCCAAATCCGAATGACAAACACTAAACCAGTGGAGATCCTCCTGGTGGAGGATAATCCTACGGATGCGGAACTGATCATGAGGGCGCTGAGGCGCAATCACCTGGCCAATCACGTCGAGATCGTTGAGAACGGGGAAGAGGCACTCGATTTTCTGTTCTCCAGGGGGAATTATGCCGAATATGCAGGCCAGTCACTCCCACGCGTGGTTTTCCTGGATTTGAAGCTGCCCAAGGTGAATGGACTGGAAGTTCTCAGGGAAATCAAGAAAAACGAAGCGACCCGTAAACTTCCTGTTGTCATTGTCACCTCATCCCGGGAGGACCCTGACATCGATCATGCCTTTGACCTGGGGGCCAACAGTTATGTAGTCAAACCCCTGTTGTTTGAAGAATTCACCCGGGCGATCAGCAACCTGGGACTTTACTGGCTGATACTGAACGAACAACCCAAGAAAGGAATAGCCGGCTATCCGAAGGAATAAACCAGTCATCCTGGGATCCGAAGGGGTGGGATGATAAGGGCATTTTTCTACTTTTGATCCTCCAACCTCTTCACCCATGATCCGCAACCGACTTTTTTTTACATTATTGGCAATAATCGCCGGAATACCGGCAGTTTCGCAGAGTGCCAAAAAACCTTCCTGGCCTTCGTCCTTCTGCAACGGCTGGGCCAGGACCCTGCATGGAGGCGGATTTAGCTATCATTCGCCGGTTCCTGCTGCCACCACATCGATGCTGGTACGGTCGGAAGATTCCACCCAATTCGTCGAGTGGGAAACCCAGCCGGTACCAGGGGAGGCGGGGCCGGGAGAGATCACATTCGCCTGGCTTTTCGGGATCGATGCCAATCCGGCCGGCCACGAATTCCGGCTTTTCCTTAACGGCGAGTACTGCCTTTCCTTCGCCAACCCGGTAGTTACAGACCGTAATCCCTGGACGATTCAAGGCCGACATGGCATATCACTTGCGTTTCGACCAACCCTGATCGATAAGTACGACGACCCGATGGGATACGCTTTTCTGACGGTTCCTCATGGACTCCTTCATCCGGGGAAACCTCAGATAATCAGGGTCTCCGGAGAAACGGCGGGAAGCCGCGCCTGGTACATGACCTTTGAAGCCCCGGTAGGGGAGAGCATTTCCTTCACCCAGCAACCTGCCCTCCTGCGGGGAAAAGGGCCGGAAGGGGAGTTATGCGTAATGGCGGAGGTGGTTCATTTGGGAGAACCTGTTACAGCGATATTGTCAAGCACTCATTCCGGGAAAATGACGGTTACACTGAACCCGGGTTACAACGCGTTCCGGATTCAGATACCCGCCTCCCGGGCCGGGAAGGAAGAGGTGTTTAACCTTCTCAAAGAGGGGAAGCCTCCATTGGATAAACGCCTGAAGCTTACCTCCGTGCGTCCCTGGAAAATCTTCCTGGTGCAACACACCCATACCGACATCGGGTACACGCGCCCTCAAACAGAGATCCTGCCGGAGCACCTTCGCTATATAGACTATGCGCTCGACTACTGCGACCAAACCGATTCGCTGCCCGACGATGCCCGTTTTCGCTGGACCTGCGAGACTTCCTGGGCGCTCAAGGAATACCTGGCTACACGTCCGGCTTCCCAGGTGGAACGGCTGAAACAACGGGCTGCCGAACATCGGATCGAGCTGACTGCCCTCTACCTGAATTCATCCGACCTTTCCGATGAAGCCTCCGTTGCCGCATCACAGGCGCCTGTTGCGGCCTTCCGTCAGGCGGGTTTCGGTGTTCAGGCTGCAATGCAGGACGACATCAACGGGGTACCC
>DAONFN010000315.1:0-4203 GCA_035403625.1 Bacteroidales bacterium | reverse complement strand
GCTGCGAAGGGCCCAGGTCCGGTCAAACCTGGGTAAGATCCGCGGGGAGTTTAAAGCCGACACCGTGATTCCCCGCAACTACCCCTTGTTTCATTTCGGTGCCGCCGACTGGTCGATCGCTGCCAATGAGGTACTTCATGATCGTAGTGATGTTAGGGTAAATGTGGCCGCCGGTGCCCTGGTTTTAGGCGGAGAAGCACTGGTGAACCTTAATTTCGGAACCGCCAGCCGGTTTGACCGCCGTCAACAGAATTACAGCTGGCACTTCGCCAACAATGATCTCAAGGCATTAAAACAGGTGTACCTGGGACGGGTCCCGATCCAGTCAAACATTTCCATTAACGCACCTGTGGTAGGCGGGCAGATATCCAACACCCCGACCACCTTCCAGCGGTCGTTCTGCAGCTATACCTTGCATGATTACACCGAACCCGGATGGATCGTTGAACTTTATGTGAATTATGTACTGGTGGACTATGTGACAGCGGATGCATCTGGGTATTATTCATTCGACGTACCGCTCGTCTACGGGAACTCGGTCGTCAAGCTCAGGTTTTACGGTCCGTGGGGTGAAGAGCGAACCCGCGAGCAGACCATTCGGATCCCCTTTAATTTTCTCAAACCGGGGAAGTTTGAATATACGTTGAACGGGGGGTACCTGGACAACAATTCCGGGCACAAGTATTCGAAGCTCAACCTGAACCTCGGAATTACACGAAGGTTGACCGTTGGCGCCGGTGTCGAATACCTGTCATCATTGAAGGATAAACCGTTTATGCCTTTCGCAAATTTTTCCCTCCGATTATTCAATTCAACACTGGTCTCGGGAGAATATTTCTATGGCGTTCGATGGAGGGGGATCGTTACTACCCGGTTACCTGCCGATATGTCGCTTGAACTTTACTATACCAATATCGACAAGAACCAAAAGGCAATAAATACCAATTACCTGGAGGAAAGGAAAGCGGTGCTCTCAGTGCCGATCAAGGCCCGCTTCATGAACTCAATGATGCGGCTGACAGTGGACCAGTTCGTCCTGCGGAAGTCCCAGTATTTTTCCGGGGAATTGATGTTATCCGGTCATATATGGGGGGTAAGCGCCAACCTCACGACGATGGCTCTCTTCGTAAAGCCATCGAACCCTTACATCCTGAGCACCCTCTCCATGGGTATTCGCTTGCCGGCAAAGATTGTGCTTACACCTCAGGTCTCCTATATCGTTAACCAATCGAAACTGCTTTCTGTCAAAGCGGAAATTGAAAAAAGGATCCTTCATAATGGCACGGTGACACTTTCTTATGATCGAAATTTTGCAAACAACAGCAATACATTTCAGGCGGGAGTCCGGTACGATTTCCGCACGGTGCAAACCAATTTATCCATTCGTCGCACCGAATCGGTCACTTCTTCCCAGCAGTTCGCACGGGGCAGTCTAGTTTACGAAGGGAAAGGTGGGCGGTTGAAGTTCAACCGAAATTCATCGGTCGGCAAAGGGGGGATTGTGGTGATTACCTTTCTTGACCTGAACGCAAACGGACACTTCGACAAAGGCGAGCCCAAGATCCCGGGAGTGACTTTCAAGATCAACGGTGGCAGAATGGAGAAGCGAACGAAGGACAGCACCATGCGGGTTGCCGACCTCGAGCCTTTTACCAATTACTTCATCGAACTTGACAAATCCGGCTTTGAAAATGTGGCCTGGCAGATCGTTAAACCAACCATCAGCGTCACGGTAAATCCAAACCAGTTCAAGCTGATTTATATACCCGTCCGGATATTCGGAGAAGTTTCGGGGACTGTCATGTTCGAACAGGATACATTAAGCAGGGGGCTGGGAAGGGTTATAGTAAATCTGTACCGTTCTGATTCAGCGCGCATTGCCAGTGTTTTGACAGAAGAGGACGGCTATTTTGACTACTTGGGACTGCTACCGGGGCAGTATTTCGCTAAACTGGATCCTGTGCAGCTCACCAAAATCGGGATGGAGGCTACACCGGCCATCCTTCCTTTCAACATTCGCCCAGCCTATGAAGGGGATGTAACCGGAGGACTGCACTTCATCCTGCACCGCAGCACCAGTAAAAGCAAGCCCTGACAGGGCCATGGTCCCAAATCACTTCCTTCCGGTTTTACCTTCCAGTTTTCCGTAATTCCACTTTGCAGATTTCCCCCATTGCTTAATGAGTGTAACTTGTTTATTTTTATTCCGTATAGCTTATATACTAGATATATTATTAATCCACTTTTAAAAAAGAGTTGAAATTGCGCGAACTCCCTGAAAATCAAAAGGAATCCGTATTAATTCTCTTTGCTATGGAGACTAGTAAGCTATTCTTACCGATCCGGATATCCATGCCCAACCCATTCATATTCATTGTGATTTGCTATTTAGGGCTGACCCTGAACTGTCAGGGTGGTGGTTTTTTTTCACGAAACCCGTCATCACCGCACGTGGTCCCGAATCTTTCCGGCCCCGATACGGTTTGCGCTGGTTCTTCGGGAAATGTTTACTTCACTGATCCGGGAATGTTAAACTATACATGGACCGTCTCATCCGGTGGAACTATCCTGACAGGTGCAGGGAGCAGCAGCATCTCCGTGGCCTGGTCACAACCCGGCTCAGCCTTGGTAACCGTTACCTATACCGGTGCGACGACTCCCGGCACTCTTGGTGTCATGGTCAATCCTCAAACCATTCCGACGGTCAGTTTAACTCCTTCCAGTAATCCGGTTTGTGCCGGTACCACCGTGACATTAACCGCTGCCATCCAGAACGGGGGGGCACAGCCGGGTCTCCAGTGGAAGGTAAACAATGTTTCTGTGGGCTCGAACAGCCCGGTATATTCTTATGTCCCGGCCAATGGAGATATAATCACTTGCACCCTTTTTTCGGGTGATCCCTGCAGCAACCCCTCGCAGGTGGTATCGGCCCCCGTGACCATGATGGTCGATCCGGTCGTTCAGCCATCGGTACTGATTACTCCGTCGTCGAACCCGGTCTGCCAGGGAAGCCAGGTTACCTTTGGCACACTGGTGCAGAATGGGGGAAGCAATCCGGCCTTTCAGTGGAAGGTGAACGGATTGCCGGCCGGTTCAGGCAATGCAACCTTCACGACCATTCCTTTGAACGGCGATCAAATCGTTTGTGAACTGACTTCTTCGCTGGCATGTGTGTCTGCAAACCCCGCTACATCGAACATGATCAGCATGACCGTCAGCCCGGTACAAACGGTCAGCCTCTCGATTATACCGTCGTCAAACCCGGTCTGCCAGGGCAGCCCGGTCACTTTTACCGCCAGTCCGGTGAACGGGGGGACGTCCCCACAGTACCTGTGGAAAGTAAACTCTGTGACGGCAGGAAGTGGAGTGACGTTGAGCTACATTCCCGCCAACGGCGATACCGTGGTATGCCGGCTTTCATCAAATGCCTCCTGTGCGTCCGGCAGCCCTGCTTTTTCATCGCCGGTTATCATGACCGTTATCCCGGTTGTTCCGGTAGGTGTTACCATACAACCCTCAGCTAATCCTGCATGCCAGGGAGTTCCTGTGACCTTTACCGCCACCCCGGTCAATGGTGGGGCGACTCCTGTGTTTCAGTGGTTGCTGAACGGGTTCCAGGTTGGGACAAACCTTTCTCAGTATACCTTCCTTCCAGCCAATGGCGACATCGTGAGTTGCAAGATGACCTCATCGGTGAGTTGTCCCTCCTCTGCGGTTGTTCTTTCCAATCTCGTCACCATGTCGGTGACACCGGCCATCCCGGTATCGGTATCGATCACTGCCTCCGCCAACCCCGTATGCACGGGCAGTTCGGTCACACTCACTGCATCTCCCTTCAACGGGGGCAACTCTCCGGTCTTTGAATGGAAAGTTAACGGGTCACCGGCCGGTTCAAACAGCCCGGCCTTTACGTTCGTTCCTGCAGATGGTGACCAGGTTGTATGTTCCATGATCTCCAATGCAGGATGTACCTCATCCGCACCGGTGTTGTCGAATACTCTCTCCATGACAGTCAGTCCCCAGGTGCCGGTGTCGGTCACGATTGCCTCGGCGGTCACCACTGTGTGCCAGAATATTCAGGTTACCTTCACCGCTGCAGCGGTAAATGGCGGGACATCACCGGTGTACCAATGGAAGGTGAACGGTTCAAATACAGGTATGAATAGTCCTGTTTTCAACTATTACCCTGTTGACGGCGACGTG
>DAONFN010000314.1:0-4218 GCA_035403625.1 Bacteroidales bacterium | reverse complement strand
GAGTCTTTCAGCGCGGTCGACACGTCGTAAAGGGCGGATAGCTGCGGCACGCCGATCCCGGCGATGATCCGGGTGGTGCAGATGGAGCCCGGACCGATACCGATTTTCACCCCGTCGACGCCCGCACGGGCCAGGTCGATGGCGGCTTCGCTGGTTCCGATGTTCCCGACTACCAGGTCGACCTCGGGAAAGGTGCTTTTAACCCGTTTCGCCATCTCCATCACACCTATGGTATGCCCGTGAGCGGTGTCGATCACGATGGCGTCGACATTTTCGCGGACCAGTGCGGCCACACGGTCGAGGGTGTCGGCGGTCACGCCCACGCCCGCGGCCACACGCAGGCGGCCGAGGCTGTCCTTGCAGGCATTCGGGCGGGCCTTCACCTTCAGGATATCCTTGTAGGTAATGAGCCCGATGAGTTTGTTGTTGCGGTCGACCACCGGCAGCTTTTCGATCTTGTGTTTCTGGAGGATCTCCTCCGCCTGCTCGAAATTGGTGAATTCGTTGATGGTGATCACCCGCGTGGTCATCACTTCGCGCACCGGCCGCATCGGGTTGCGCTCGAAACGAAGGTCGCGGTTGGTCACAATCCCCACCAGCACCTGGTCGGCGTTGGTCACCGGGATGCCTCCGATGGAGTACTCCTTCATCATGGCCAGCGCATCACCCACCAGAGCGTGCTCCTCCAGCGTCACCGGTTCGAGGATCATCCCGTTCTCGGCGCGTTTGACCTTCCTCACCTGCAGGGCCTGGGCCTCGATGGACATGTTTTTATGAAGAACCCCGATACCCCCTTCCTGGGCAATGGCAATGGCCATACCCGCTTCGGTGACCGTATCCATTGCGGCGGATACGATAGGGATGTTAAGTTTTATATTCCTGGAAAAAAGGGTTGACACGTCGGTTTCCCGTGGCAGAACCTCCGAATAGGCCGGCACGAGCAACACATCGTCATAGGTCAGCCCCTCCCCTCTGAACTTGTCTGAATTAAGGAACATGTGCCTCTTTTAATAAGAGTGCAAAGGTATGAAAATAATTCATATCCAAATCGGGTTATGACCCCCGGAAATACCTGCTCCGATCAGGGATAAAGCTCCCGGTGACACTCGGTGCAGAAATACTCCTTCCACTTGGTCCCGATATCCACCGGGTGCCTGAATTCCATGGTGCTGTCGACGGTGCCGTAACGGATATTTCCGGTCGGGCCCTGGGCAATAATGGTATGACAAAGGTTGCAGTCCTTCGGGATAACTTTCCCCTTATCACTCTTATGCCGGTCGGAATGGCACCGGAAACAGCCGTCCGATTCAAGGTGTCCGATGTGGTTCAGGTATTTGTTCGAACTGGCACGCATGTAAGGAAACACATTAAGCACAAACTGCTGCTGGATGCCGTTGATCGCTTTGTCGATGAGCGCCTTCTTTTGGGCAAAAATGGCAGGGTATCCAGTACGGTAGAAATTGGTGATGCTGTCGCGGATATAGGTCAGCGAGGAATCTTTGTTGGTGAAGGGTCCTTTCAGCACATTCATGGCCACTTTTTTAATGAAGGGAAGATCCTTCGGGACTTCACCCGCGATCATCGCATAATCCGTATACACCATGGGCGATTTGTACGAATGGGAAGGCCGGTTGTGGCAGTCCATGCAGTCCATCACGCGGTGTTCCAGGGTATCCAGGGCTTTCTGATCGAGCATGTTGTCGGTATCCTGGAAGATCTGTACATCGCCGGTGCGCAGGTTGGTGAATTTTACCCAGGGAATGGTTTCCCGGTCTTTCTGGGGAGCCACGTACTCAATCCTGACTTCCTTGTTGATATGCCAGTGAATGCCTTCAACCAGCCCCATGGCGCTGTAGTTGGGACCGATCTTCATCAGCAGGTCGTAGTTGAACTCGGTATTCAGCGAGTCGGTGATATATACCTTCTGGCTGCGCAGTTTCCGCGAATAGAATTTCTCCGGCCAGTGGCAACGCTCGCAGGTCTCCCGCGCCGGCCGCAGGTTCTGGATTGGCGTTTCAATGGGTTGCGTATACTTGTGGAAGATGACGGAATAAACCTGGTACAGCCCGGAAAGTTTCGACCTGACATACCATCCGGCCCCTTCGCCCACATGGCATTCGACACAGGCCACCCGGGCATGCGGCGAATGAAGATAGGTCACATATTCCGGTTCCATCACCTTGTGGCAAAGCTTGCCGCAGAATTCCACCGATTCGGTATAATTGAACGCCTCGTAACTGCCCATGGCCGATACGATCAGGAAGAGGAATGTGAAGATCGAGATCACCACGAATTTCTGGCGGTGCCTGGGCTCGTTCATGTCGAGCACCGGCCAGCGTTTGTCGGGATCATGGGTCTTCCTGCGGTTGATCAGCATTCCCAGGGGGATCATCAGCAAACCGATCACCAGGATCACCGGAAGGATGATGTAGGTGAAGATCCCGTTATACGGGTTGGGGTGCGCCGAAAGGAGAGCCTGGATGAACAGAACCAGGATCAGGATAAGGCTGTTCACGGCAAAAATAAACCCGGTGATGCTGATCCAGTTGGATATCGACTTAGGTAACTTCATAGTTAACAACGTTTTGGTTTAGATAATTGCGCCATTATAATCTGCCGGTTAAAATTAAATATTATTTCGACAAAGCCAAATATCACAAAGGATATTTTCATTTTCCCGTTGGGGTCACAAAAAAAATCACCCTAACAGGATACGATTTTCCATAAAATGACTTACCTTTACAAGTCCCTCCCAAACAAAGGATCATGAAAACAACCGCCATTTCCGTATCCGGGGCGATCAGAATCACCCTTATTTTCTTATTAACCAGCGCTTTCGCGCCAGCATTTTCGCAACGCAGCAGCTTGAAAGCGATGAACGACACCATCGATCTTTACCCCAACATCCCGGTTGTCATCGACATCCTTGCCAACGATTCCATCCCGGTGCAGGATACCATACGGTCGGTTACCTTCACCGGGGTGACCGGACAGCCCGCCATCCATCTGAAGATCGAAAAAGGTCATGATTCCACCTGGACCTGGAAATTCACCTTTACGCTTACCAACCGGGGATTCACCGGTGAAGGATGGGGTAAATATGCCCTCTGGTGCTCCCCGGTCGACACGGCCACAGGCAACATCCTTTACCGCATTCACGACCGGAGTTTTGCGTACCTGGATATCAATAATGTGAGAGCTCGTTTTTGTTGCGATGCGGCTCACTTCTTCTACGAAAACGCTGAATTCGAAGTTCCTAAAGGGAGCGGGAAGACTTCGATATTCTCGAATTCATTCTGGATCGGAGGGAAAGATCCGCAGCACGGCCTGCACCTGGCCGGGTACCGGTACGGACAGGGACCTACCACCGGCTCAGCCCGTTCGAAGAACGACTATTTCTCCGGTCCGGTGATGGACGCGGGAAGTTACTCGGTTGTAAATGACACGATATGGTACCGGGTCTGGAACCTGAAAAAGAGCGATATCGATTACCATCGTTTGCATTACTGGGAAGCGGGTTACACGCCCATTCCCGACATCCTTTCGTGGCCCGGAAACGGGGATCCGGGTCTCGGACAGGCCCCGCAATTGGCCCCCTTCAACGACCATAACGGCAATGGAATATATGAACCGTTTGATGGCGATTACCCCGAGATCCGGGGCGACCAGGCCCTTTGGTTCATTTTCAACGACGACGCAGGGCCACACACCGAAACACAGGGTGAGAAACTCGGGATTGAAGTGCATGGAATGGCCTATGCTTTCGACTTGCCCAACGATTCGGCACTGAAGAACACGGTATTCCTTAATTACAAGATCTTCAACCGCTCTCAGAATACCTATGACAGCACCTTCCTGGGATTTTACACGGATATTGACCTCGGATATTCCAACGACGATTACGTACAGTGCGATGTCGAAAGGAACCTCCTCATCGGCTACAACGGCACCCCGGTAGACGGTACCGGGCAACCGTGGGCCTATGGCGCCAACCCGCCTGCCCAGGGGGTTACCCTGCTGGCCGGGCCCTACATGGATCCCGACGGGATCGACAATCCCCGGTACGGCAATACCGGCAGTCAGCTTTGCGATTACAGCGTGAACGGATCAAATTTCGGCGATACCGTGGTGGATAACGAACGGCTTGGTATGACCCGTTTCGTATATTGCAACAATTCAAACGCGGGCGTTCCCCAGTACATGTCCGATCCTTTATAT
>DAONFN010000313.1:0-4227 GCA_035403625.1 Bacteroidales bacterium | reverse complement strand
CCATGAAAAGGTACTCCTTGGCCGGAGCCACACCCACCTGGGGACCGGTTCCGATCAGCATCGGGCGGATGTACAGAGATGCGCCTTCGCCGTAAGGAGGAACGTACTTGAGATTGAGTTTTACGGCCTGGATGATCATCCGTGAGAAAAGTTCGACCGGCACCTCGGCCATCATGATTCCCTGGGCTGAACGGGCCATTCTTTTGGCGTTTTCCTCCAGCCTGAAGATGCGGACCCGGCCATCCTTGCCCGTGAATGCCTTTAATCCCTCGAAGGCCTCCTGGCCGTAATGGAGGCACGTAGCCGCCATATGCATGGTAATGAACTCGGAATCCGAAACCTCGGGTTCTCCCCATTGTCCGTTCCGGTAATAGCAGCGAACATTGTAGTCGGTTTTGTAGTAGCCGAACGGCAAATTTTTCCAATCTATCGTATTCATATGTTTGAGGTTTTAGGGGTGCGGAATGCGGCACCCGAAAAGGTTTGAAATTGCCACGACCGAATGAAATACCCTGTAAAATTAGGAATTTTCCCGTTGCCAGAAGGCGAATGGGAAAAATAAATCGGACACCGTGATTGACATTTTGGCAGGCCTGAATCCATGGCATTCCCTTTGACGATTTCCGGGCAATCTTCAAACTATAATCCTATGCAACAAGGCAAGATCAACGTCCAGACTGAGAACATCTTTCCCATCATCAAGAAATTCCTTTATTCGGAACATGAGATTTTCCTTCGCGAACTGATCTCCAATGCGGTGGATGCCACGCAAAAGCTGAAAACCCTTGCCGCACTTGGAAAATACAACGGAGAACTCGGGGATCTCACCATCGAGGTGACGCTCGATCCGAAAAACAAAACCATCTCCGTGAAAGATCGCGGAATCGGCATGACCGCCGCAGAGGTGGATAAGTACATCAACCAGATCGCGTTTTCCAGCGCCGAAGAGTTCATCAAGAAATTCAAGACAAAATCGGAAGCGGAGATGAACTCCATTATCGGACACTTCGGACTGGGATTCTATTCCAGTTTCATGGTATCCGACAAGGTCGAAATTCTCACCAAAACGTATAAAAAAGGAGGCGAAACAGCCGCCGTGCGGTGGGAATGTGACGGCAGCCCGGATTACACGATGGATACGTGTGATAAAAGCGACCGGGGAACCGAAGTGATCCTTCATATCACCGAGGAATCGAAGGAGTACCTGGAAGAATATACCCTGCTTGGTATCCTGAAGAAATACTGCAGATTCCTTCCCGTACCGATCCGGTTCGGAAATGAAAAGACCTGGGAAACGGTGGAGGGCGAAAAGGACAAGGATGGAAACGACAAGCGGGTTGAGGTCGAGAAACCCAGGATCATCAACAATACCGATCCGATCTGGAAAAAGAAGCCGGTCGATCTGACCGATGAAGATTATAAGAAGTTCTACCACGAGCTTTATCCGTATACTTTTGAAGAACCGCTTTTCTGGATCCACCTGAATGTCGATTATCCATTTAACCTTACCGGCATCCTTTACTTCCCGAAGGTGAAGCGGAACCTGGAGGTTCAGAAGGACAAGATCCAACTTTACTGCAACCAGGTATTCGTCACCGATTCGGTGGAAGGGATCGTTCCCGACTTCCTGACCCTGTTGCACGGGGTGATCGATTCGCCGGATATCCCGCTGAACGTTTCGCGAAGCTACCTGCAAAGCGATCCCAATGTCAAGAAGATATCCAACCACATCACCAAGAAGGTGGCCGACAAACTCGAGTCGCTCTTCAAGGATACCAGGGCCGATTTCGAAGCCAAATGGGACGATATCAAGGTCTTTATCCAGTACGGGATCATCTCCCAGCCCGATTTCTACGACCGGGCAAAGAAATTCTGTCTGCTCAAGAACGTCGACAGCAACTATTTCACCTTCGAAGAATATGAATTGCACACCGGCGCCACACAACGTGACAAGGAAGGGCAGCTGACCTGGCTCTATGCCTCCCATCAGCAGGAACAATACGGGTTCATCGAAGCAGTTAAGGAGCGTGGCTACGATGTGCTGTTGATGGATGGTATCCTGGAATCACATTTCATCCAGGCACTCGAGCAGAAACTGGAGAAGACTCATTTCAAGCGGATCGATGCGGATACCATTGACAAGCTGATCCCGAAAGATGAAGCCCTTCCTTCGAAACTCAGCGAGGAGCAGCAGAAAACGATCAGGGAACTCTTCGAAAAACAGACCGACACGAAGAAGTTTTCGATCACCGTAGAGAGCCTCAGCGAAAAGGAGGCCCCGGTGCTGGTCACGCAGAACGAGTTCATGCGCCGGATGAAAGACATGTCGGCACTTGGCGGCGGAGGGTACAGTTTCATGGGCGAACTCCCCGAGAACTACAACCTTGTGGTGAATGCCAACCACCCGCTGGTGGGCCGGCTGCTGCTGGAAACCGATTCTTCCAAACAGGAAGGTGCCGTACGACGTATGTTTGACCTGGCCCTGCTCTCCCAAAACCTGCTGAAAGGGAAAGACCTGGCAGACTTTATCCGGCGCAGTACGGCGGAAATAAACCTGTAAAGATGGACGATTTACGATCGGTGATCTACGATTTTTAACAGGCAGTGATTGTAACTTTCTCTGAATGGATCGTCGAATGTCATTATCTTTAGAATTGAATATTCCTTTTTATCACGATTAAACCTTTAACCTATAACAACATGAAATTAAGCAAAGGCTGGATCATCCTGATCGTTGTGGTCGGCGTGATTATACTTTTTGGATTCAGTATCATGAACATTAATAATACCTTGGTGGATCGCGAGGAAAAAGTTAATAACTCGTGGGCTAATGTTCAAGGTTCCTACCAAAGAAGATTGGATCTTATCCCAAATTTGGTCAACACCGTTAAGGGTGTGGCCAATTTCGAACAGCAGACCCTGACCGCCGTGATCGAGGCGAGGGCCAAGGCGACCCAGGTCCAGATCAATCCGAAGAACCTTGACGAAGGTTCGCTGCAGCGGTTCCAGGAGGCGCAGAACGGCGTCAGTTCTGCCCTGGGAAGGCTGATGGTGGTAGTCGAAAAGTATCCTGAACTGAAAGCGACCCAGAACTTTTCGGAACTTCAGGCGCAACTTGAGGGCACCGAAAACCGGATTGCCGTTGAACGCCGGAACTTCAACGAGGCGGCGCAGTCGTACAACACCTACCTGAGGAAGTTCCCCAACAGCATTTTCGCCGGCATGTTCGGTTTTGAGAAAAAGGCTTATTTCCAGGCACAGGCAGGGGCTGAGAAAGCACCGGAGGTCAAGTTCTGAGTCATGTCATCAGCCAGGGAATTTTTCTCCGCACAGGAGCAGGAAGATATCCGTCAGGCAATTATGAACGCCGAGTTGGATACCTCGGGTGAGATCCGCATTCACATCGAAGACGAGGTAAAAGGCGACGTCATGGACCGGGCAGCTTTCCTCTTCGGCAAGCTGGGCATGACCCGGACCGAGCTGCGTAACGGTGTGCTTATATACCTCGCCGTTAAAAACCGCCGGTTTGCCATCCTCGGCGACAGCGGGATCAATCGCGTTGTTCCGGACAATTTCTGGGATGATGTTAAAGCACTGATGTTAAAGCATTTTCGCGAGAACCGGTTCACCGATGGATTGGTCGAGGCGATTGGCGCCAGCGGGAAATTACTGAAAAAACATTTCCCCCGCAGCCAAAACGATGTCAATGAATTACCGGATGATATTTCTTTCGGACAGGGATCATAAGAATGACAACAGAAATGAATTTTCACTTTTTCATACCTGAGAGGTGATGCGCCCAACATACATTTTCTTTTCCCTCCTGGCGGTGTTGTCGGGATTTTTCTCCACAACGCTGGCCCAGGATATCCCGGTGCGACCAGATCCTCCCCGGCTGGTGAACGATTTTGCGGGAATCCTGTCGCAGGAGGATGCTTCGCGGCTCGAACAAAAACTGGTGATCTTCAACGATTCCACCAGCACCCAGATCACGATAGTGATTGTAAAATCGCTGAACGGGTACGACAAGAACGATTTCGCTCAGCGACTGGGCCAGCTCTGGGGCGTCGGGCAGAAGGGAAAGAACAACGGGGCGGTGGTGCTGGTCAAGCCCAAATACCCCGGTGAGAAAGGGGAGGCAAGCATCCAGACCGGGTACGGATTGGAGGGAGTCATTCCCGACGCACTGGCCAAAAGAATCGTGGAGGTTGAAATGATCCCGCGGTT
>DAONFN010000312.1:0-4239 GCA_035403625.1 Bacteroidales bacterium | reverse complement strand
CATTGCCGTCGTCGGCCCTTATGCCGACATGGTATCCGTGCTGCTGGGCAACTATAACGGGGATCCCGAAAACCCGGTCACCCTGTTGCAGGGTATCCGTAACCGGGCAGGGACTCAGGTACAAGTGCGATTCGCACCGGGGGTGCAGGCTCCGGAGGCCTCCTTCCTGGAGGGGTCGCGCCGGCCCCAGGGAAATGCCAAATTGCGGAAGGAGGCACTGGAAGCGGCCCGCCAGTCGGATGTGATCATCTTCACCGGTGGAATATCGCCCCTGCTGGAAGGAGAAGAATTGCAGGTGAAGATACCGGGTTTTTCGGGCGGTGACCGCACCACACTCGACCTTCCCACTGAGCAGTCGAAGCTGCTGGCATCCCTCGCTGCGACCGGGAAACCCGTCATTCTTGTACTGACGAATGGAAGTGCCCTCTCGATTGGGAAGGAGGCAAAAGATTGTGCTGCCGTCGTGGAGGCCTGGTATCCGGGAGAGGAAGGAGGAAATGCACTGGCCGACATCCTTTTCGGTGATGTTAACCCGGCAGGCCGATTGCCGGTCACCTTTTACCGGTCGGTCCTGGATTTGCCGCCTTTTGAGAGTTATTCCATGCAGGGACGCACCTACCGCTATTTTCACGGCGAAGTGCTGTATCCGTTCGGTTACGGGCTTTCCTACTCGTCGTTTGAGTATGAGAAGGCAGAAACGGACCGCGACCGGTATTCAGCCGGCGACACCATCCGCGTATCGGTAACGGTGAAGAATGTGTCGAACCGGGATGGGGAGGAGGTGATCCAGGTGTACGTGAAGGGCGAAAATGCCGATTCCCTCGAGCCTGTCCGCACCTTGGCGGGGTTTTCCCGGATAGCCGTCGCCGCCGGCCGGGATAGAACGGTTACCCTTGCGATTCCGGTGCAGGCATTCCGGCTGTACAACCAGGAGTGGGGTGAATACAGGGTGGAACCGGGCGACCGGACACTGGAGATCGGCTCCTCTTCGGCGGATATCCGGCTCAGGCGGATAATCTCAGTGCATCGATGAAGGGATGGGAATTTCACCCGGGAAAAACAGTGTATTCCTGCATAAAACGTTATATCATGAAACACGTATGCTACTACCTTCTGGTCTTCTTTCTGCTACTGGTGGCCGTCCCTGCCGTCCGCGGGGCCGTAGTGGACAGCACGGCCTCCGGATTCACGGTCCGTCAGGAGCAGGCAGTATCCGGTGACCCGGACATTCTTTTCAGCAAATTTCACCAGGATATCGGCGAATGGTGGGACCCGGCCCATACCTGGTCGGGTAAGGCATCCAACCTCTCGATCCAGCCTTACCCCAATGGTTGTTTCTGCGAAGATCTGGAGAACGGCGGTCAGGTTCGTCACATGACGGTAATTAGTGTCGATCCAGGGAAGATGTTCCGGATGGAAGGCGGGATAGGTCCCCTGCAGCAGTTTGCCGTGAGCGGGGTGATGACCCTGGAGATCAAGCCTGACGGGGATAAGTGCAAGGTGTCGCTGACCTACACGGTGGGGGGCTACATCCCCGGGGGAGCCGCCAAACTGGCCGGAGTGGTCGACCGTGTGCTGGGTGAGCAGTTCCGGCGGTTCGTGGAGTACGCAACCAAATAACCGTTTGCCAGAGCGTAAAAAAGCAGAAGGCGACCTTTTGAGCCGCCCTCTGTGCATGATCTGGTAGTCTAAAGGTTACTTTTTCCTGGCCACTTTTTTCGTAGCAGTTTTTTTCGCAGCCGGTTTCGCAGCCGTCTTTTTCTGCTTGATCACAGCCTGTGCAGCCGCCAGCCGTGCGATGGGAACGCGGAAGGGCGAGCAGCTTACGTAGTTGAATCCGAGCGAATGGCAGAATTCAACCGAAGCGGGTTCGCCGCCATGTTCGCCGCAGATACCGATCTTCAGGTCCTTACGGGTGGAACGGCCCTTCTCAACCGCGATCTTCATCAGTTGTCCGACACCTTCGAAATCGATCACCTGGAAAGGATCGACCGGGAGGATCTTCTGCTCGACATAATCGGGAACGAATCCGCCGATGTCGTCGCGGGAAAAACCGAAGGTCATCTGGGTGAGGTCGTTGGTGCCGAAAGAGAAGAAGGTGGCCGATTGAGCGATCTGGTCGGCGGTCAGGGCGGCACGCGGGATTTCGATCATCGTACCTACCAGGTGCGGAATCTCCTTCATCTTGAACTTCTTGCAAACTTCCGCATAGATGGTGTCGATGATCTCATACTGGTGCTTCAACTCCTTTTCGGTACAGGTTACCGGGATCATGATTTCCGGGAAGGCTTTCTTTTTATCCTTCAGCAGTTCGGCGGTCGCTTCGAAGACGGCACGTACCTGCATTTCGGTGATCTCGGGGTAGGTGATGCCGAGACGGACTCCACGATGGCCCATCATCGGGTTGGTTTCGTGCAGGGCGTCGGCACGCTTGTCGAATTCGGCCATCGAGATTTTCAGGCTGTCGGCGATTTTCTTGCGGCCCTCTTCGTTCTGCGGGATGAATTCGTGCAGGGGCGGGTCGAGGGTGCGGATGGTTACCGGGTAGCCGTCCATGGCGGCCAGGGTCTTCTTGATGTCGTCTTTCACGAACGGGAAGAGTTCGTTAAGGGCCTTGCGGCGCTCTTCTTCGGTTTTGGAGGCGATCATTTTGCGGAGGATGAACAGCGGTTTCTCGGCGTTTTTACCGTAGAACATATGTTCGGTGCGGAACAGTCCGATTCCTTCGGCGCCGAATGCGCGAGCCTTTGCAGCATCTTCGGGGGTGTCGGCATTGGTACGGATTTTCATGGTACGCACTCCGTCGCAGAGCTTCATGAAAGCCTGGAAATCGGGGTTCTCTTCAGCCGCCTTGATCATCGGGAGTTGGGTGTCGTAAATGTAACCCTTCGAACCGTTCAGCGAGATCCAGTCTCCTTCGGTCAGCGTCTTTTCCCCGATCTTCATGGTCTTCTTGGAAGCCTCGATCTTCAGGGTGCCGGCGCCGACGATGCAGCACTTGCCCCAACCGCGAGCCACGAGAGCAGCATGGCTGGTCATTCCGCCACGGGCGGTTAGAATGGCTTGTGCCGAGCGCATCCCTTCGATGTCTTCAGGGTTGGTCTCTTCGCGGACCAGGATCACCGTCTTGCCTTTCTTCGCCCAGGCAACGGCTTCTTCGGAGGTGAATACGATCTGGCCGGTAGAGCCACCGGGACCGGCGGGCAGCCCCTTGGCCACGACCTTGTTGTTCTTTTCGGCTTTGGGATCGAGGATCGGGTGGAGGAGTTCGTCGAGCTGTGCGGGTTCCACGCGGGCTACGGCTTCTTCCTTCGTGATCAGTTTTTCGTTGAACATGTCCACCGCCATCTTGACAGCTGCCGGTCCGTTGCGTTTACCAACGCGGCACTGGAGCATATACAGTTTGCCTTCCTGGATGGTGAACTCGATGTCGAGCATGTTGTGGTAATGCTTTTCGAGCGAACGCTGGATCTTGTGCAGGTCCTTGTACACGACCGGCATCGCTTTTTCGAGCGACTGCAGGTGCATGGTGTGTTCGTTTTTCCCGACCTCGTTGATGGGGTTGGGGGTACGGATACCGGCTACCACATCTTCGCCCTGAGCGTTGGCCAGCCATTCGCCGTAGAAGTAGTTTTCGCCGGTGGCCGGGTTGCGTGTAAAGGCCACGCCGGTGGCGGAGGTATCGCCCATGTTGCCGAACACCATCGACTGTACGTTGACGGCGGTTCCCCATTCATCGGGGATCCCTTCGAAGCGGCGGTAGGAGATGGCACGTTTCCCGTTCCAGCTGGAGAACACGGCGCCGATCGCGCCCCAGAGCTGCTCCATAGGATCTTCGGGGAAGGATTTTCCCAGTACCTCTTTCACCTTTTTCTTGTAAATATCGATGAGGGCTTTCAGGTCGTCGGCGGTCAGGTCGGTATCGCTTTTCACCCCCTTCTTCACTTTCATCTTGTGAAGTTCTTTTTCGAGCTGGACGCGGACGCCCATGCCTTCTTTCGGTTCGATGCCGGCGGCTTTCTCCATAACGACATCAGAATACATCTGGATAAGGCGGCGCTGCGAATCGTAAACGAAACGGGGGTTTTTGGTTTTCTTGATCAGGCCGGGGATGGTTTTGCTGGAAAGACCGACGTTAAGAACGGTTTCCATCATACCGGGCATCGATTTGCGCGCGCCGGAACGGCAGGAGACCAGCAGGGGTTTTGCGGGATCGCCGAACTTCAGGCCCATGGTCTT
>DAONFN010000311.1:0-4245 GCA_035403625.1 Bacteroidales bacterium | reverse complement strand
GGTCTTGAGAATCTCGAAGTCGATCTCCGAATAGCCGACGTTCTTCACGCGCTGATCCTGAAGGCCTCCGTAATAATTGGCCATGTACCCGTTTTTGTTGCAGTCGCGGCGGAAGTTCCAGTCAGCCTGGCTCTGGGTGATGAGCCAGATGGCGTTGGTAAGTCCGTTCCACATGTTGTTCCGGTTGAGCAGTTCGGTGAGTTTGCATTTCACCGTGTACCGGCCGAAGGTCATCCCATGGCGTGTGATGACTCCCACGTTCTGCTTTTTCCATTTTCCGAACTCGGCATGCGGATTCCGGATCGTGATGGTATGCTTCACCGGGTCGGAGATCACCGTTTCGCACGGGGGATCGGCCACCGTAGCGGTGATGGCCACGAGTTCCTCCTTGCGCCAGAACCGCTTGTTCCAGTTGTAATCCATCCGCGAATAGTTGTCGTTCAGCACATCGGCGATCACCGGGATGTTGTTCATCTTTGTGGAGGGATCGATGAAATGGATGAACTGTTCGAAGGCAGCGTTGCGGAAGATGCCACTGTCCTGCCCGCATCCTGCTTTTTTAAACCGGTCGGCATCCTCCCGCGAGAAATTGACCGGATTGAGGAAGATGCCCGCACCGGGATCGGGTTTGGCGACCACCTTCAGGAGGGCGGGCGACACCTGGACGACGGTGTTTTCCAGTGTCCGGCCCGGTCCGTAAAGGAACCAGTAGAAGGGATTGACAAAACCTGCCGGGCCGGTCAGGCCGATGTCCTGAACCGGGGCCGGGATGCGGTTTTGCGTGATATTACCGGCCTCCGTTACGACCAGCATGAACCGGTAGGTGCCCACCCGGGGGTTGCGTTTCCACCGGTCATTCACCCCCTTGTCGAAATACCGTTGTTCGTTGCGCGGATTGCCCACAATGCGAAAGTGGCTGTGGACTTTGTGGAATTCCCCGTCAGGCTCAATATTTCCGGTTTCGGCGAAGGTGATACCGGCCTCCTCCCAGCTGCCGTAAAAATTCTCCCACGCCAGGGGATGCTGGCGGGTGGTGTCGGACGGGTCGCGCTCGGGGAACTTGTAGGATTCATTCTGGTAATAGATCTTATACCGGAAGTTCTGTGCGGCAGAAGCCGTGTTCTTCAGCAGGAATTCCATGTCGAAATATCCTCCATCCGCCTGTCTTCCGGGAATGATAAATCCGCTGGTGATCGCGCCCGGGTAATCCAGGAACAGGGTTTGCCCCTCGTCCCAGTTCAGCATGGGGTCGAAGCCCTTCACCGTGAACTGCCCTCCTGTGGCGGCAGGCGACCGCGCAGGCTGGCCGCAGGAGATGAACAACCCGAGGAGAAAGACCGTCAGGATGGGCCAGCGCAGGTAACGGTTCAGAAAAGCCGGATCAGTCATGGGCGGGAAGGGTGTAAAGGTCGGTGAAATCAGGAAGGATCGACTGGTAGCCGCGCGAACGCTGAACGCGGCCGGCAGCGAGGAAAGAAGATATGTTCCGGTCGTTGAAACAGCCGGGAAGGAGCGTTAACGATTCATAATACTTCGGGTTGCGGTCGTCCGCGTACCCGTGAAAATCAACCCAGGAAAGGATCTCAAAGGTGCTGTCGTTGAACGCGATCTCCTTCAGGTCGAAGCGCCAGTCGCGGTTATAACGGTAAATATGGCGTTTCCCGCCCTCGCCGGTCATCACGAAGAAACGGTCGGCCGGCTTCAGGGTATCGGGACCGATGGTCTTTCCCTCCCGGTTCCCGGCGAGACACGACACCCACTGCCCCGAGGCGGTGTTGAGGCGGAGGAGGCTCCATCCTCCACCCGGTTTGGCGTTCCTGCCGGAAACCGTCAGGATCACATCCGCAGAAGCCCCGTTGGTGAAGGATCCGGCCGTCACCGAAACATCTTTCATCCCAGTACTCCAGGTCCCGTCGGGCGGGGTCTCACCCGAGGCCAGGGTTTTCCACACGCCGGCCCCCGGTGTTCCGGTAAGGCCCAGCACCTTCCAGGACCCATTCGCGGCGATGGTGAGGACCTCTTTTCGGCGGTCGCCGTTGAAATCGCCTGCGGCTATCGAGGCACAGGCGCTCCCGTTTCCCCCGATGGCTTTTAGGGTGGTGCTTCCGGTGGCCGATTTGCAGGGATCCTGCGTGTGAGCTGCCGAAAGGAGTATCCAACCCTTCGCGCCGGAGATCAGTAACTGTTCTCCTTTATCGCCTGTGAAGGAGCCTTTGAGCACCTGGGTCACCGGTGCAATGGCAGCAGCAGCGGCCGGGTTGGCGAGGGTGATCCGGTTGAACTCCCGGGTGGCCGGGCAGAATGCATAGAGTTCTGTCTTGCCGTCCTTGTGCACCAGGACCACCCCATCGAAACCGTTCCCGAAAAAGTCGCCGGCCACCGCCAGGTCGTCCTCCCCAATAGCCGATGGAGGGATCGTCTTTGCAAGGGCCGACTTTTCGAGAAAGGCGGTCCGGAAGGGGGGATAGTTGAATTTCGGCACATAACCTCCGGGGCGTGTCATGTCGACCCGCGCCGAATCGCCGCGCCGGTCGACCGCCCCGCCGAAGGAGACAAAATAGTCATCTACCAGGATATCGGTGGGGCTGGTGTTCCAGAAATAGAACTGGAGTTTGTAGCCGGGCTTGAACTCGATGCCGGTAAGGTCGAAATAGGTGCTGATCTTAAACCATTTACCACGCGGAATTTCCGGTTCGCGCACACCCAGTCCCTTCCAGCAAACGTTGACGCCGACCTCGTTGGAGGCCGTGAACACGAGGCTGCCCTTGACTTCGCTTTTCGTCGGGAACACGTAGAGCCAGGCGCTCATGGCCACGGCTTTGAGGTTCTCCACCCCGATCTCCCCAGCCGTTTTCTCCACCACGACACTGAAGCTGTTCTGTCCGAAAGCCTTCACCGCATACTGCCCCGAGTGGGCTACCCCTTTCTTGAACCCGCTAGGCATCTCCTTCCCGGCAGGCACCTCAAAATCGTAGTAAAGGGTGTGAGGCGGGAGAGGGCGGGATTTCTGCGGGCTGGTGAAGGCCTGTTCCGGCTCGGAGGGCATCTTTACAATCTTGGAAAAGGGAAGATATTTCCTTCCAAACGAGAAAACAACCACGGCCAGGATGATGAATATCCCCAGGAGGATCAGTCGGCGGTTCCGTTTCTTCATGAGCGGGGTTTAGCGTGTCAGGATCAGTTTCAATTGACCGGTGTTGTCGCCGGCCGTAAAGCTGCACAGGTAAATACCCGGGGGCAGCCGGTTTCCCTGCCCGTCAGTGCCATCCCAGGTAAGAGAATGGATTCCCGGGCCCAGGCGGGACATATCCCAGGTGCGAATCGTGATTCCATGGAGATCGGTGAGGGTGAATTTCACCGTTTCGGCAACCGCCAGTTCATAGGTGATCCGGGTGGTTCCGCTGAAGGGGTTGGGATAGTTGCCCAGCAACCGCGAACGTCCCGGCATACCCGGTCCTTCGGTCGATACCGGGAAGGTGACATGGAAGGTGACCGGGATCACAACGCGGTTGTTGTAAAGATCACGAACCACGAGACTGCAATGGTAATCCCCCTGAACCACGCTGTCGGCATCAAGAACTGCCAGCAGGGTGCCGCTTTGTCCGGCAGGAAGGGTGCCCGTGGCGCTTACGAGATGGAGCCAGTTATTTCCCAGACCGGCATTGGCGATCTTCTGGTAACCGGTCAGGATATGAGGCGTGCCTCCCAGACTGTCGCCCCAGAGCTGGGTCACGACGAAAACATCGTTGATGAAATCTTCACCGATTGTGCCGGTCACGGTGGCCGAAGCGGTCTCCCCGGGCTTGATCACTCCCCTGCCCCCGGTGCTTTCGCCGCTCCACACCAGGGATGCACCGTTGCCGCCCGGGCTGCCGAGGATCAGGTTCCCAAGCGATCCGCCCAGGAAGGAGGATGCGGTGTCGATGATGATACCCGGTGGGAAATCAAGACGGATGCGTTTCACGTACTCGCTGTCGGAACTCAGGTTGTGTATGGTAACGTTCCAGGTAAAGACCTGGCCCGGCACGAAATCCGTTGCGTCGCAGGAAATATATGAGCCGGTCAGGTTATCGGTTCCTTCATCCTTTTTATTGGCCGTGGTATCGAACACCAGCCCGGAATAATGCAGGATTCCCCCGCCGGTGTTGGTCACGACCACGGGTACGGTCGTGCTTTCTCCCATCGGCAGCGTTTTCTCGATCGCCGTCTGGTTGACCGAGAGAGCGGGTACGGCGCCGGCAATAA
>DAONFN010000310.1:0-4248 GCA_035403625.1 Bacteroidales bacterium | reverse complement strand
TATCCGGCTTCCGGTGCAAGTTCTTCCAGGATGGCGACTGCCTCGGGAACCGAAAAATGGGAAACATGCTTCGAATTTCGCAAGGCATTCAGCACCACAATTCGCGATCCCTTCACTTTGTCCAGTTCCTTTTGGGTGATCTTGCTGGCATCGGTGATATAGGTGAAGTCACCAATCCTGAACCCGGTAACAGGCAACGCTTCGTGAAGTACCCGGATCGGAATGACAGTCACACCATGAACGTCAAATGGCTGATCGCTGATGCAGTGAATGTTCAGTTGCGGGGCTCCGAAATAGCGCGATTCCGAGAATATGTAGGGAAATTCGATCCGGATCGCGTCTATAACCTGTTGGGTCCCGTATACGTCAATTTTTTTATTGAGGACGTAGTTGAAGGCACGTACATCATCAAGCCCGGCTATGTGATCACGATGCTCATGGGTGAACAACACGGCATCCAGGTTCGTCACCCGTTCCCTCAACATCTGGTGCCGGAAGTCAGGCCCACAGTCGATGACAAACGTCCGGCCACTCACCTCGATCATGGCGGAAGTCCGCATCCTTTTATCTCTCGGATCATCGGAAATGCATACCGGGCAATCACATGTGATGACAGGTACACCGATCGACGTACCCGTTCCCAGGAATGTCACACGAATCGTTTCTTTGCCTGTGTCTTTCATTAAAAGATCAATTCATCGATCTGGTTCCGGTCGATGGTTAACTGCCGTTTAAGGTCATCGGTTGTCGCCAGTGTGCGCTCCTCGCGGATTCGCTTGTGAAAAAGCAGGGTGCCGATTTCGCCTTCGATGCTTCCGTAGCTTTCCAGGAGATGGACCTCGACATGGGTATCGAGGGGGGCTTGCTCGTTCTTTCGGATAAAGCACATGGCCCTGGAGAAAAAATCATCCCCGATCACCGTCACAGCATAAACTCCGTTGGGCGGAACCAGTTTACAGTCTTCTTCGATCTGAAGGCTGAAACAGGGGAACCCGATCTGTTCGAGGACCGGACTGCTTTTCCGCAGTTCACCCATGATGATATACTGGTGATCGAGGTAAGCGTTGGCCTTTTGAATGCTTCCCTCCTGGAGAGCTTTGCGGATTTTGGTCGAGCTGACCGATTCGTTGTGGATGTCCTGTTCAGGGATTTCTTCAACGCCAAAACCCATTGTTTCACCCAGTTTCCGGAGTTCAGCATAATCGCCTTCCCGGTTGTGTCCGAAATGATGGTTGAACCCTATGACGATCCGCCGGGCATGCAGCTTGTTCATCAGGATGTTCTTCACGAAATCGATCGATGACATTTGGGAAAATTCCACCGTGAATTCGACGATGATAAGATTGTCCAGGCCGGCTTTTTGAAGCAGGTGGATTTTCTCACGTTGCGAATTAATGAGGAATAACTCCTTCCCGGCAGTCTCCGGATACAAGACCTTCCTTGGATGGGGATGAAAGGTGATCAGGACCGTTTCACCTGCGATTTCGGCCGCTAGTTTCCGCAGCCGCTGCAGGATAACCTTATGCCCAATGTGAACGCCGTCGAACGATCCTGTGGTGACCACCGCATTCCGGATGTCACCGAGATGGTTAAAACCATGATAGATGTTCACGAAACTCTGTTACTTAAACCGTTCGTCATTTTTTTTCGCGAAAAATGCCACCTTTTCGAGAGAGGTGATCATGTCGTACTCCTCCAGGTAAACGAACGGCGGAACATTCAAGGGTTTCGGCGTGAAATTCAGAATGCCTTTGACCCCGGCCAGCACCATCGTCTCCGCGATCTCCGGGGCCTGTTCAGCCGGAACTGCAATGATTCCGATGGAGATATTGTTCTGCCGGATGATATCGGTCAACTGTTGAATGTGGTGGCAGGCTACTCCGTCATATACCCTGTTGATCTTTTCCGGGTTGACGTCGAATGCTGCTATAATGGCCAGTTTCGATCGTTTTCCCTTGAAATAGCTGATGATGGCTTTCCCTAGGTTGCCAAGTCCGACCACTGCGACACGCTGACCCCGCTCCGAATCGATGATCTTCCCGATCAGGTCAATCAGCTCCTTGATGTCATAGCCCTTGCGAAGGTTGCCCGAATACCCGATCAACATCAGGTCGCGTCTGACCTGCACCGGTGTGATATGCAGCATCTGTGCGATCTCATGCGAAAAAACATGGGTCTTCTCCTTTGAAAGGATCATTAATAATGCGCGGCGGTATTGACTTAACCGCTCAACGGTTTTGTGGGGGAGGTTTTTCAGGAACATGGTTTGTCGATTGGAAGTCTTACAATAAATGTACTGCCCTGGTCCGGGGCACTCGTCACCTCGATCTTTCCGGCATAGTTATCGATCATTTTTCTGACGATGGGAAGACCGAGGCCGCTACCGGAGATATTTTTGGTTTTCTCGTTTTTAATCCTGACAAAGTCGTCAAAGATCTTCTCCAGTTCCGCCTGGCTCATTCCGATACCCGTATCAACCACACGGATAAATAGACAGCCGTTCTCCCGCCCCAGCGTGAAATCTACCCGGCCACCTTCTTTGTTATATTTAATTGCATTGGAGATCAAATTATTAAAAATAATTTCCATCTCTTCTGCATCACAATTATAAAGCACCGGGCCGTCATTTTGCAGGTTCATGGTCACGTCGCGCTGGATAGCATAGGGGCGCATGGTGTCCATGGCCGTCCGGGCAATGGTGGTGAGATCAACCTGTGCGATGTTGCGTTTTACCTTGCCCGATTCCACCCTGGTCAGGTCGAGCAGGTCGAGGATCAGATTTCGCATCCCCTGGATACGATCCAGCGACCGGTCGATCATAATGTCGTAATCTTCGAGCCTGGTTCCATTCTGCCGGTCCCGGATCATTTTCAGATAACCTTCGATCGCATTGAGGGGAGCCTTCAGTTCGTGTGACAGGACAGAGAGAAAGGTGAACCGGATCTGTTTGCCGGTATCCTGGAGTTTGTTGGTCATCTTCTTCAGGAATACCCGTTTGGTGATGTTCTCGACAGATGACTTCAGTTCCTGGGGAGTAAAAGGCTTTGGGATGAAATCGTATGCACCGTCACTGGTGGCTTTGACCGCCAGTTCCAGCGATGCATACGAGGTGATCATCACCACAATGATGTTCTTCTGTTTTTTCTTGATGTACTCGAGTACCTCAATTCCCTGTATTCCAGGTAACTTATTATCCAGCAACAGGATATCAGGCTCGCCGGTATCGATGATCTCGATTCCGGCTTCACCGGTGGCCGCTTCCATGACTTCGAACTCAACGGCTTCATCCATGAAAGGATAATCGACCCTGAAATTACGCAGGATCCTGGAAACCCCGCTCCGGATTCCCGGTTCATCATCAACCACAAGGATCTTTAGTGTCGACATAGGTTTATATCACGTCAAAAATAACTCAAAAACAGAAGCATGAGCACTATCTGTTATTTTTTAACAGCAAATTATCAATTTCCTCTTTCAATCTCTCCGAGCGTATCCCTTTTTCGAGGAAGCGGTCGGCTTTGATCCATTTGCGATTATTCTCGTCATGGATGTCAAAACTGATCCCTGTTTCAGCGGCAACTCCGGTGGCGATGATGATCGGTACATCGGGGTATCTCTTTTTCATTTTATAACAGAGAATGAAGCCGCTGTCTTCATTCTCCATCATTAGATCCAGGATCGCCAGGTCGGGCCTGGTCTTTTCAAGTAACTCCTCCGCCTCTTTCTGGCTTTCCGCGGTCAGGGTTCTGTACCCGAAACCCTCGACTCGCACCCGGAGCTGGAACAGGTAATCCTGGTCGTCATCGACAAGCAGGATCGTATAATCGGACGGTCTCACAATAAACTGTTTTAGTTAAATTGATTCGGTATTTATCTGATCTGAAAAGTCGTTAACATTTATATCCAATTTTGTTATTCAGGCCTTCCTCCTCAAATCCCCCTTGGTATTGTGATCGTGAAGGTTGTTCCTGTCGGTCCCTCTTTCGGGTCGGCATTCGATTCTACATGGATCCGGCCTTTATGCATCTTTACGATCCCATAGATAAGCGCAAGACCCAGCCCGGTGCCTTTGCCCATCTCCTTCGTTGTGAAAAAGGGAGTGAACAGCTTATCCATATACTCTTTCTGAATTCCGGTACCGGTGTCCGACACGATAAAATCTACTTCATCCTTGGTCCCCTGCACCTTCGCACGGATTTCCCCTCCTGCAGGCATAGCTTCTATGGCATTCTTTTCCAGGTTAGTGAG
>DAONFN010000309.1:0-4252 GCA_035403625.1 Bacteroidales bacterium | reverse complement strand
GGATATGGGCACGTCGACCACCAAATCGGAGACCGGGCTTACCTGCTACACCCCCTATACCCGGTATGTGTGGGCATACACCGTATGTGGATACTCCTCCGCGACGACCTTAACCGGCGTGACGGCTAACTGCCCCTGCGGACAATCCTTCACCGATTACCGCGACGGCAAGACCTATAATACCCTCCAGGCGGGTCCGCAATGCTGGATGGTCCAGAACCTGGATTATCAGACCGGGAACAGCTGGTGCTACGATGACAATACCTCAAACTGCAGCTTCCTGGGCCGTTTGTATGATTGGAATACCGCATTGGTAGCGTGTCCTTCTGGCTGGCATTTGCCAGGGGACGGGGAATGGACGTATATGATTAATTATTGGGGCTCATGGACTTATTGCAACCTTATCAGCGGATGGACAGCCAAGTCCCTGGCAGCCAACTATATGTGGGCAGTTTCCGGAGAATTATGCGCCGTCGGTAACGATCTCTCCGCCAATAATTTGACGGGATTTTCAGGTCTGCCCGCCGGGGACCGGGACAATAACGGACTTTTTTGGGGCATCGGCCTGAGCGGCACATGGTGGACATCCACCGAACTCGACAGCCAAAATGCGTGGTACCATCAGCTCTATTATTCTTCAGCGACACCGATGCAAACCTTTGATAATAAAGAGTCCGGAATGAGTGTCCGGTGCCTTTGGAACCCGTAGCACTTCCCCAGGCCCCTCTCCGACACAATCTAAAACATCCGGCTACGCCTGAACCCCTATCCCAATCACCAGACAGGTAAGGTACAGCAGCCGGGTGTGATCGCCGGGAAGGATCAGGTGATGATTGCCCAGGGGGTGTTCTTTCAGGGTTTGCGCATCTTCTTCGTCCAGTTTCACGACAATCTGCGTGCGGCAGGCCGTGGCTGACCTGGGCCGTTCGGTGATCTCCCCGGTGGCGATGAACGCTTGGCCGAGCTGGTTATCGAAGCGGAAGACCGTCACCCTGTCTCCGTTGAAATCGCCGGCGATGGCCGTTCCCTCCCCGGTCTCAAAATGGGTGGTCACTGTGAAATCCGTCACCAGTCCGGGTGCAATGGTACAGTGGGAGAAGTGGCATCCGGCGGCCGTCACCTTGTTGATGTTTGCCATCCAGGGAACCGTGCCGGTGAGTTCGCGGCAAAGCATCATCCCGGCCGCGGATGCCAGGTCGCCCTCGCAACCGGCAGGGAATCCTTCGTGGTTGAATTTCGCCAGCGACAGGCAGGCGGTGACGTGATCGCGCTTCACCATCGGGAAACATTCGACCGTGATGGCATCGAGCCCGTGCTGACGGATGGCGTGCTCGAGCATCGCATGCACCCGGGCCGTGCCTGTGAGACCGGGGCTGCCTGCGCGGTCAAACAGTTCCGGCAGCGACGGTGAGGGATCGAACTGCGAATAGGGGGGAAGCCCGCTCCAGGGGATTTTAACCGGCCAGATACCCAGCACCGATTGCAGGAGATAAACCGGGACGGTGGAGGCGATCAGCCATTCGGAAACCTCGCCGATCAGTCCGAGTTTCTTTCCGCATAGGTTTTTTAATGCATTCCGGGCGATGAGACTGAGCCTGAGCATCTCCCGGGTTTCCTCTTCCTCTTCGTCCAGCAGCATGGCCGGTATTTTCCTGTGATCGAGGTAGGCCTTGACCTCGGTGGCGGAGGCATACGCGTTTCCGTGACGGGAGCCGATGAGTAACAGGAACCGACTGGGGAGAGTGTAGCGGATGGCCTCCTGTTCGGAGCCGCCGCTGAGGAAGAAGAGGATATCGGGAGAGCTGTCGGCGAGGGTATAAGTGTCGGCGGGAAGGAGTCCGGCGAGCCGTTCGGCTGCCTTTTCAAAGATTTCGGCGGGTGCGCCCCGAAAGGCCAGCAACCGGATTTTCAGTTTTTCCATAGAAAGATACGATCAGTTGGATCCGGTCAGCCTGCCTGCATCACCGCCGGTGGCCGCGCCGCCGGATAAAAATAAGCAAAATACCGACGATGTTAAAATTCATTAAATTAAATTAGATTTAGTATAAATAGCGTTATCTTTGTCCTGTAAAAACCGGTAACTGAAAACCCATGAAAACAATTTATATACTGGTAATCATCGTATTATTAACCACCGGTGGTATGGCACAGATCTCTATCAACACCACCGGCACGGCCCCTGCCGCTTCCGCCATGCTCGACGTTCAGTCGCAGGCGAAAGGAGTGCTTTTTCCGCGGATGACCAAAGCACAGCGGACCGCCATCGCATCCCCCGCCACCGGGCTGCTGGTTTACCAGACCGATGCGCCGACAGGGTATCCTGCGGGATTTTACTATTATAACGGTTCGGTATGGAAGGCGGAAGTCGACCTGGTGGCTTCAGACACCAACCCTGGCACAGGCACGCTCATGACCTTCGACGGCACCAACTGGGTGTCGAAATTTCCTGCGGTCGGCATCGCCGGAAGCGGCCAGCCGTTCAGCATCATGCAGCCTTACCTGACCATGAATTACTGCATCGCCCTCCAGGGCATCTTCCCGTCGCAGAACAGTACGCAGCCTTACCTCGGCGAAGTCGACCTGTTCGCCTTCTCCTTCGCTCCCTACGGATGGGCGCAGTGCAACGGGCAACTGCTGCCGATCAATCAGAACCAGGCGCTTTTTGCGCTGCTGGGCATCAATTACGGGGGTAACGGACAGACCACTTTTGCCCTCCCTGATCTTCGGGGAAGGATCCCCATCAACCAGGGAACAGGTCCCGGGCTCAGTACCCACTCCATCGGCCAGGCGGGCGGGACCGAAACGACGACCCTTGTGCTGACGCAGATGCCAGCTCACAGCCATACGATCACCTATTACTGATATTCCCATGAAAATGCTGATGATCCTGATGGCGCTGCTGGCCATCTTCCCATTTGCCGGCTTTTCGCAGGGCATGGCCGTCTCCACCGACGCTTCGCAAGCGGCTGCTTCAGCCCTTCTCGAAGTGAAATCCACCGACCGGGGAGTGCTGGTGCCCCGCATGACCGCTGCCCAGCGCGCCACTATCTCCTCCCCCGCGCCGGGGTTGATGGTATACCAGACCGATGCGCCCGCCGGGTTTTATTCTTATAATGGCACCGCCTGGCGAGCCGGACTGAATGTGGCCGACGGAACGGGCGACATCACGGGAGGCAAGCTGATCAGTTTCGACGGAACGAACTGGGTCGCGCGCACCGCCGTGATGTCGACCGCAAGTCCGGCCCAGCCGGTCAGCATCGTCCAGCCTAACCTGGCCCTGAACTATTACATTGCCTACTCGGGGGTTTTTCCCTCCCCGTCGGGTGCGGATAATTTTGTCGGCGAAGTGCAGGTGGGTGGGTACTCCTTTGCTCCCTCCGGGTACCTTGCCTGCAACGGTCAATTGCTGGCCATTACCGAGTATGACATCCTGTTTTACCTGATCGGCACCACCTTTGGCGGTGACGGGCAATCGACCTTTGCGCTGCCTGACCTCCGGGGACGGGCGCCCCTGCACCAGGGGACCGGGCCGGGGTTATCTTCGAAGGTAATGGGTCAGTCGGGCGGATCGGAGACCATTACGCTGATGACCATCAACCTGCCCCAGCACAACCATGTGATCACGTTCCCATGACCGACGTTTATCACCGTTTGGTGAAATCCGTCATGAAGGGGAACTCCCGTGTCCGGATCCTGGCCATGCTGTTCTGCACTCCGGTCATACTGGTTGCGGCGGGAGGGATGCCGGGTGACTCCCTGCAACCGGCATCCGTTCCATGGGAATATGCCGCCCTCGATCTCCCCGGCCGTGTTGCCGCTGCCCATGGGGTGGTAAAGGTGGCGGTGATCGACGATGGATTCAGGCTATCGCATAAGGCCCTGAAGGATTTCATCTACACCAACGAAAATGAGGTCGCAGGAAACTATCAGGATGACGATCACAACGGCTTCCTCGACGATGTTCACGGGTGGGATCTGGCCGATGGCGACGGGGATGTTTCCGTTCCTGCCGGAAGGGAGGATTTCTTTTACCACGGCACCTATGTCGCGGGCATCATCACGGCCCTTTTCCGACAATACTTTGGCCCTGAAGCCGGCAACCACCTGAAGATCATTCCGGTGAAGGTGGTGGCTGACAAGACGAAAAACAAATATTACCAGGAAGGGTACAAGGGGATCCGGTATGCGGTTTCGCTGGGTGCCGACATCATTTGCTGTGCCTGGAGCGGGGGCATGTGCAGCGACGAAGAGA
>DAONFN010000308.1:0-4277 GCA_035403625.1 Bacteroidales bacterium | reverse complement strand
GAAACCGGTCAGGAATGCCATTCTGACGCTGAAAGACTATTCGAACAACACCCTTGCCAGTGCTACGACCGGCAACAACGGTGCTTTTTCATTTGCCCCGATGACCTTGTCAATCCCTTCGAAGCTCACATTCAGCCTGGTCGATGCATTCGGCGGGGTAAATTCAACGGATGCCCTGAGAGTGATGCAGCATTTCACCAATACCCTCCTGCTCGATGCCAACCATGCCTTTGTGGGGGATGTCAACAAGAGTAAGACCCTGAACGGTACGGATGCCCTGCTGATCCTGAACCGGTTTGCCAATGTAATCACCTCTTTCCCGACAGGGAACCTGCAAGTGGATTGCGATTCGGTGTACAGGAACAGCCCTGCCTTTACCTACAATATGTCCGCTCTCTGGTTCGGCGACGTGAACGGATCCTATGTCACCCTGGCCGACAATCCGGGGGTTTCCATGGTGTATGAAGGAACGCTAAACCCCGGCTCCCGGACGGAGTTCAATATGCGGGTAAAGGTGAAGAACCGGATGGAACTTGGTGCAATCTCCCTGGTTCTGGGGTACCCCGAAACCTTTCTCGAAGTGAAGCAGGTGACCCTGATCCCCACCCACGAATCGCTGACTTTCACTGGACGGGAAGGCATCCTGACAACCGGGTGGTTTAGCCTGATGCCCCTGGTGGAAAACGAAGAGGATTTCCTGCTTGATATTTTATTCAAAACAAAGGACCTCACATCTCAATCTGGGCCTCTTTACCTTACGGTGGAGAGTGGAAGCGAATTCGCCGATGGTTGGGCAGATGTGCTGAACGGAGTCGTCCTGAGCACCCCGGTCATACTCCCTCCCGCCATCACCGGCACAGGTCCGGCGAAGGATGAAACCGGTTTATCATTCACCCTTTTCCCGAATCCTGCCCGGGCCGGTTTCCATATCGCTTTCCGGTTGCAGGAAAAAGGGAATACGGTCGTTACATTCAAAGACCTGGCCGGGCAGGTGATCCGAACCGCCGCCAACGGGATCCTGGAGGCAGGCGATCACGACCTATACATCCGGCCCGGTGCCCTTCGCCCGGGAATCTACCTCGTTG
Organism: Bacteroidales bacterium; assembly: GCA_035403625.1. Taxonomy (GTDB): domain Bacteria; phylum Bacteroidota; class Bacteroidia; order Bacteroidales; family FEN-979; genus CAIVAT01. The sequence goes on along the minus strand of DAONFN010000308.1, from coordinate 3,192 downwards.
AACTGTTGTATACCGGCGGGGCAGGACGGATGGATGTTTTCAGGAAAATCGCAGTGGAATAATTCCCCGTATCGAAAACTGTGATCCAATGAAGAACCATCTGTTAAACCGGTTGTTTTTGGGCCTCTTCCTTGCGGTCCAGGCCGTTATCCAGGCCCAAAGTGTCGGAACGACCCTGGTCAGCCGGTCTGCTTGTCCGGGAGAGCTCCTGATTCCCATCCGGGTGACCGACTGCCGGCATGTGGGGGCTTTTTCGCTTGTATTCTCCTATAACCCTGGTATCCTCACGTATTCAGGATACCAGAACCTGCACGCTCAACTTACCTCCGGCATGCTGGTGGTGAACCCTTCGGGGGGCAAGGTCTATATTTCGTGGGCCTCCATGACCCCGGCCAACATTGCTGCCGACACGCTGATTAAGATCAGGTTCACAGGAATTACGGGAACTTCCTCCCTGACCTGGGACACGCAAACTGCAGGCAACTGCGAGTACAGCGATTCCACTGCGGCCGTTCTTCCTTCGACCTTCACCGGTGGTACAGCCACCGTTTACCAGGTTCCTGTAATCTCTTCGCAGCCGGTGAATTCGACCGTGACCGCCGGGCAAAATACCTCCTTTTCGGTGTCGGCTTCAGGGAACGGGCTGACCTACCAGTGGCAAATCAGTACCAACGGAGGCGGAGCCTGGAACAACCTTGTCAACGGGGGAAATTACAGCAATGTCACTACCGCCACCCTGGCTGTCGCGGGTACAACTACGGCCATGTCAGGGAACCAGTTTCGCTGTGCGGTAGGAGGGACCTGTCCTTCCTCGCAAATCTCCACTGCAGCTGTCCTGACCGTCAACCCGGTTCCGCTCGTAATTTCAACCACAGCCGGAAGCACGACGGTATGCCCGGGAAATGCGATCATTCCGGTCACCGTAAGTAATTTCACCGGAATCGGCAGCCTCTCCCTTACCCTTTCTTACAATACCAGCGTACTGACCTTCCTCGGTGTCCAGAATGTCAATCCTGCCCTTTCATCCGGCACGGTCGTAACCAATGCTTCCGGCGGAAAGGTTTACATGACCTGGGCCTCGTCGTCCGGGGCCTCCATCACTGGATCAGGTACTCTGCTGGAGTTGGTCTTCAGCGGTACCACCGGAAATTCTTCGCTGACCTGGGACACCCAGACCCCCGACAACTGTGAATATTCTGACCTTTCATCCAACCTGCTGACCTCTACCTTTTCCGGAGGAAGCATCACCTTTCTGTTACCTCCCGTCATCTCTGCCGATCCTGTTGACCGTAGTCTCGTTCAAGGACAAAACACGACCTTTACCGTATCCGCCGGTGGCGCGGGCCTTACGTACCAGTGGCAAATAAGCACCAATGGAGGGAGTTCCTGGTCCAACCTGACAAACACAGCCCCTTACTCCGGGGCCACTGCAGCCACCCTGTCGGTCAGCAATGCCACCTTGTCGTTATCGGGATACCGCTACCGCTGTATCGTGAGCGGCACCTGTCCTTCGCCCGTAACCTCAGGCAGTGCTATGCTAACGGTAAATCCCACTCCGCAGGTTATATCGGCAAACATCGGTTCGAAGAGTGCCTGTCCCGGCCCCATCCTCATCCCCGTGTACGCCGGAAATTTCAATGGAGTTGGGAGTTTTTCCATGGCTGTTTCCTACAACCCTTCGGTGCTTTCATATGTCGATGTTGTCAACCGTCATTCCGCCATTTCCGGGGGCAGTTTCTCGGCCAATGCCGCGAACGGACTGGTTTACATTACCTGGGCTTCCTCAACCCCGGCATCGGCGGGTAACGACACGCTGTTCCGCATCTCCTTCACCTCTTCCGGCGGAACTTCCGCCCTGAACTGGGATCTGACCACCGCCGGCGCCTGCGAGATCACCGACGGTTCAGCCGGCATCATTCAGACCACCTGGTCGAATGGCTCGGCCACTTTTTACCAGCCTCCCGTGATCTCTTCTCACCCGGCCGACAAATCCGTAACGGAAGGGCAAGCAGCCACCTTTTCAGTCGGAGCCTCGGCCACCGGGATCGCTTACCAATGGAAGATCAGTACCAACGGGGGTGGAAGCTGGTCGAATCTCTCAAACAACGCCACCTACTCGGGGGTGGCCGGCGCCACCCTGACCGTTTCGGGCACCACCCTGGCGATGAGCGGTCACCGTTTCCTTTGTGCGGTGAGCGGATCCTGTCCTTCGCCGGTTTCATCCAACACTGCACAGCTTACGGTCACTCCGGTTCCGCAGGTGATCACCGTGACGGCCAGGCCGGTGTCGTCCACCTGCGCCGGGTTGATCCGGCAACCGGTCTACGCGTTGAATTTCAACGGGGTGGCCGCCCTGTCGCTGGCGCTGAACTATGACACAAACACCCTGCGGTTCATCGGTCCCGAAAACCCCCATACCCTGCTGAACAACGGCAACTTTTACGTCAATAGCTATAAGGGAAAGATCTATGTAGTTTGGGCGTCCTCCACGGCCGTCAGCATCGGGAACGACACCCTCTTCCGGCTGAAATTCGACTGTTCCGGCGGAACGGCCACCAACACCTGGGACACGCAGACACCTGGCAACTGCGAACTGACCAACGCTTCGGGCACACTCATCCAGACGACTTACAACAACGGTGCAGTTACGGTAACCCCCAGTTGCAGCTTCGGTGACTTGCCTTCGAATCATTATGGATACTCCGAGATACAGTACCTGTGCAACCGGGGAATCGTGGGAGGCAGTAACTGCTTGGTCTATCCCGAATCGACACTGAAACGTTCGCAACTGGCCAAGGTAGCCTTCCTTGGACTATTCGGGAGCAATGTGGCTGTGGTCTCCGATGCCTTCCCCAGTCCCTTCAACGACCTGCAGAACACCGGCACTTACTACTACCGGTATGCCAAAGCGCTGAGTTACCTCGAATACTGGGACGGTGTGTCGCCCTTCGACCGCGACCGTTTCAATTTCGACCCGGAAAAGTCCATCGCCCGGAAACATGTGCTGAAAGTGCTGCTGGAGACTTTCAACATTCCAAAAGATGAATCAGGGCCAAGCCCGTTCAGCGACATCAGCCCCGGACAGTCCTGCTATGGTTATATAAAAAAAGCCTACGCACTCGGTATTCTCGAGAGCGGCATGCCTGCCTTCAGACCAGACGCTCTTTGAATACCGAGTGCGTAGGCTTTTTT
>DAONFN010000307.1:0-4282 GCA_035403625.1 Bacteroidales bacterium | reverse complement strand
TCAAAGGCGCATTGCCCATTGCCATACAGGCAAGAAAAGAAAACTTTAAAGGACTGATTGTTCCCAAACAAAATGCAAGGGAAGCAGGCATGGTGAACAACCTGAATGTATATGGTGTTGAACACATCAAAGATGTCATCAACTTCTTTAAAGATGAATCAACACTGCAGCCTGTGGTTGTAAATACAAGAGAAGAATTTTTTCATTCGCGCTGGTTTAAGTGGAAAAAAGTCTGCAAACTTACTGTTTTTTTGTCAATGTCGGAAAAATGATCGTAATTTTGACCCCGCAAAATCTACCCTGTGAAAACACGCTTTTCCCTCATTCACTTTGTGTTGCTCCTGGTCTTTCCAGCCTTGCTTCCCGGCGCATTCGCGCAGGAAAAGAAAGCAAAAGTGGCCTGCATCGGATTCTACAACCTGGAGAACCTTTTCGATACCATCGACGACCCGAAGATCAACGACGAAGAATTTCTGCCACAGGGCCCAAACGCCTGGAACTCCGCACGCTATTACCACAAGCTTCACAATATGGCTTCGGTCATCTCCCAGATCGGGACCGAATATGCCAAGGAAGGTCCGGTGATCATGGGCCTCTCCGAGGTGGAAAACCGGTCTGTGGTGGAAGACCTGGTGGCCACCCCGCCCCTGAAGGCCGCCGGCTATAAGGTGGTCCATTACGATTCGCCTGATGCCCGCGGGATCGACGTCGCCCTGATCTACCAGTCCAAATTCTTCCAGGTCACCTCCTCCTCGGTGCATCCGCTGAAAATGGCTTCCGATACAGGGTTCCGTACCCGCGATGTGCTGCAGGTTGACGGTCTGCTCGACGGAGAGCTCATCCACGTGCTGGTGAATCACTGGCCCTCCCGCAGCAGCGGCGAAAAAGAGACCGCCCCCAAACGAGACGCCGCAGCCGATAACTGCCTGAGCGTCGTGAAAAAGATATATGAGAAGGAGCCGGCCGCCCGCATCATTATTATGGGCGACCTGAATGACGACCCGGTCGACAACAGCCTGATCAAACACCTGAAAGCCAAAGGGAAAAAAGAGGGACTCGGCAACCAGGACCTCTTCAACCCGATGTGGCAGATGTACCGCGACGGCATCGGATCGCTGGCCTACCGCGACAGCTGGAACCTCTTCGACCAGATTATCGTTTCCGCCCCACTCCTCGATAAAAACTCGGGTTCCTACGCGTTCTTCAAAGCCCGCGTATTCAACCAGCGTTTCCTGGTGCAGAAGGAGGGAGCCTATGCCGGGTATCCTTTCCGGACCTATGCAGGCGGCGTTTACCAGGGTGGTTACAGCGACCACTTCCCTGTTTACATCTTCCTGGCCCGGGAGATTAAATAAAGATGCAATAACAGCAGGTTTTTGCAGTTATCAGATTCGAAAGTCTCAGTAAAATATAACATTGTGTCTGATTGCCTGGTCATCATCCCGACGTACAATGAGAAGGATAACATTGAACGCATCCTCCGCAAGGTGTTCTCCCTTTCCCTCCCGATGGATGTGCTGATCGTCGAAGATAACTCTCCCGACGGAACAGCCGACATCGTAAAACGCCTCATGACCGAATTCCCTGACCGCCTTCACATCGAAGAGCGCAAAGGAAAGCTGGGACTGGGTACCGCCTATATCCACGGATTCAAATGGGCCCTGGACAGGGGTTACAATTATATCTTCGAAATGGATGCCGACTTCTCCCATAACCCCGACGACCTGCTCCGGCTCCACGAAGCTGCCGTCAATGGCGGCGACCTGGTGATCGGCTCGCGGTACATCACCGGGGTCAATGTCGTCAACTGGCCGATGGGAAGGGTGCTGATGTCCTATTATGCCTCCGTTTATGTCCGGTTTATCACCCGCATGAAGGTCATGGACACCACGGCCGGCTTCAAATGCTACACACGGAAAGTGCTGGAAACCATTGACCTCGACAAGATCCGCTTTACAGGATATGCCTTCCAGATCGAGATGAAATATACCTCCTGGAAACTCGGGTTCAACATCGTGGAAGTGCCGATCATCTTTACCGACCGCACCCTGGGTGAATCGAAGATGAGCAAGGGGATCTTCCGCGAAGCCGTACTGGGCGTTATCAACCTGCGCTGGAGAAGCTTTTTTAACGGCTACAAGCCCCGGACACGCTGACTTTTCCTTCCTTTCCCACCCATGAGCCCGGCGTATTGCATCCATAACGCACAAATCGTCAATGAAGGCAGCCGTTTTTCCGGCGGTCTCGTGATATGCGACGGAAAGATCGAACACATCTTCCGGGGTGCGGCACCGGATGCGGATGCGATGCCCGCCGGGGTGATCCGGATTGACGCAAAGCAGCAGTTTCTGCTCCCGGGTGTGATCGACGACCATGTCCACTTCCGCGAGCCAGGACTGACGGAAAAGGGCGACATGCATTCCGAAAGCCGGGCAGCCGTGGCCGGGGGCGTCACCTCCGTCATGGAGATGCCCAACACCCGGCCGCCGGCCACCACCCTTGACCTTCTCGAAGAAAAGTTTGCCCTGGCGGCCGGGAAGTCGCTGATCAATTACTCTTTCTTCCTCGGTGCCACCAACGAAAACCTGGCTGAGATCGAAAAAGCCGATCCGGCCCGCATCTGCGGACTGAAACTCTTCATGGGCGCATCCACCGGGAACATGCTGGTGGATGACCCCGCGGCGCTCGACGCCATCTTTGAACGGTCGCCGCTGCGCATCGTCGTTCACGCCGAAGAGGAGTCGGTCATCCGCAGGAACCTGGCCGATTTCCGGGCCCGCTTTGACGGGGCAATTCCCCCGGCCGCGCACGCTGACATCCGCAGTGCCGAAGCCTGTTACCTCTCCTCGGCCAAAGCCGTTGACCTGGCCCGCAAACACGGATCGCGGCTCCACCTGGCCCACCTTTCCACAGCCCGGGAACTCGGCTTGCTGCAGAACGGCATCCCCCTCGAAGAAAAAAAGATCACCGGCGAGGTCTGTGTTCACCACCTCTGGTTCGACGACCGCGACTACGCCGATCTCGGCGCCAGGATCAAGTGGAATCCCGCCATTAAATCTTCCGCTGACCGCGAAGGACTCCTGGCCGGACTGCTCGACGGCCATATCGACGTGGTGGCCACCGACCATGCTCCGCACCTTCGGTCGGAAAAAGAGAATGCTTACACGGAGTGCCCGTCCGGCGGCCCGTTGGTGCAACACGCCCTGGTGGCCATGATGACCCTGTACCACCTGGGCAAACTGCCGCTTGAGACGCTCGTAGAGAAGATGTGCCACGCACCGGCGATCCTCTACCGGATCCCGGAAAGGGGCTTCATCCGCGAAGGGTATGCGGCTGACCTGGTGCTGGTCGACCCCGACGATCCCTGGACCATCGCTCCCGAAAATATCCTGTATAAATGCGGATGGTCGCCTTTCGAAGGAGTCACCTTCCGCTCCCGTGTGGCCCGTACTTGGGTCAACGGACACCTGGTGTTTGACCGGGGAACGTTTGATGAAACGGTCAACGGCCGGAGGCTGAATTTTGAAACGTAAACATGAAAAAATCGCCATATGAACGGTAAGATCACGATTGCTGTCATTCTGTTGTTTGCCCTGGTATCCTGTCGCTCTGAGCATAAAGTGATTGAGGAAACCTGGCCTGATGGTACCCCGAAACGGGTTTGCATCTACCACGGCAGGGGCAAGGACAAGGAACTGATCCGGGAGACCACCTACTATGCCAACAAGCAGATTCAGATGGACGGCACGTACAAGGATGACAAGCGCGAGGGGCAATGGACCTACTGGTACGAGAATGGGAATAAATGGAGCGAAGGCGTTTTTGTGAAAGGCAAATCGGAAGGCCGTCGCGTGACCTATTTCGAGAACGGCAAGGTTCGCTACGAGGGTTACTATAAAGACGATAACCGGGTCGGCAAATGGCGTTTCTTCGACGAAACCGGCCGGCTGCTCCAGGAAGTCGACTATTCCGCTCCCGCAACCCCGCAGTCCTACCTTAAGTAACTGCGTCGGGCCTCACACTCCCCCTAGCCCCCTCAATTGCTCATTGCTCATTGTTCGTTGCTCATTGTCCCTCCTCACCCGGCTCTCATTCCGTACCGGAACTACCTCACCCCCCGGCCCCCTCTCCGCGCCGGAGAGGGGGAGAATGGATCTCATACGGTTGTCGTACCACGATCAAACCGTGGCAAGCGGGAAGGTGATGGTGGGGAGGTGACGGGAGAATTAAAAATGAAAAATTGAGCCCCCTCCGAATATCATTTTCCATATTTATTGCCGTC
>DAONFN010000306.1:0-4287 GCA_035403625.1 Bacteroidales bacterium | reverse complement strand
ACCCACCGGCGGGGTCGATCCGGTGACGAGGCGGCAGTTCTGGGACCTGATCCATGAAGCGTCGCGCGACGGGGTGACAATCTTTGTAACGACGCACTATATGGACGAAGCGGAGTACTGCGACCGGGTTTCGATCATGGTCGATGGAAAGATCGCAGCGCTGGATACGCCCGACAACCTGAAAAAGCAATTCGGGGCGGAGTCGATGAATGACGTTTTCATCCGGCTTGCCAGACCTTAATCGTAAATTAACCGCAGACCTGCCTGCCGGTAGGCAGATGCGCAGAGAAAAAAAATGATGAACGATTTTTTCCATAAGATAAAACCATCGGTAAGCAGGCACAACCTCCTGTTGATCGCGGGAATGGCGTGGACCACTGCCGGGGGCATCCTTGCCTGGCGGGGAATCGATTACCTGGCCGGGAATGACTTTATCCGTTTCTGGCATATCGCGATCGACCTTGCAGCAGGGGGGATCTTCTATATCATCCTCTTCGCAAAGATCTCCCGGAAGCACATCCGGCGGATCAAGGGTCTCTCCATCCCATACCCGTGCGCCTTCTCCTTCTTCAATTTCCGCGCCTACCTCATGATGGCGATCATGATCACCGGGGGAATCCTGCTGCGGAAATCGGGGATCATCGAAAAACGCTGGCTGTTCAACTTTTTCATTACCATGGCCGTGCCTCTGCTGATATCGGCAGCGAGGTTCTACTATTACTGGGCCACCAACAAAGAAATCGGATGAAGCGGTTTGCGGGATTTATCGTCAAGGAGTTTTCCCACATCTTCCGGGATTACCGCACATTGCTGATCCTCTTCGGCATGCCCGCCGTGCAGCTCATGCTCTTCGGCTATGTGCTTACCAATGAGATCCGCGACGCCCGCATCGCCATTTTCGACCCGTCGAAGGATGCCGTCACCCGGAAGATCAGCGACAAGGTGCTCTCGTCGGGCTACTTCAAACTCGACCGCAACCTGAACTCAGTGTCGGAGATCGATGCCGTGTTTCGCGAAGGGAATGTCAAGCTGGCCCTGGTTTTCGAGCCCGGGTTCGCCGAAAAGCTGGATAAAACCGGCAACGCCCGCATCCAGATCCTGGCCGACGCCTCCGATCCGAACACCGCCAACCTGCTGGTGAACTATCTCACCGGGATCGTCAGCAACTATCTTGTCTCGGTGAATTCCTCCAGGGTTCCCCAGCAGATCATCCCGGAAGTGCGGATGATGTATAACGGCCAACTGAAGGGCGTTTTCATGTTCGTTCCCGGTCTGATGGCGATGCTGCTGATGCTGATTTCGGCGCTGATGACGTCGCTTTCCATCACGAAGGAGAAGGAACTCGGCACGATGGAGCTGCTGCTGGTATCGCCGCTGCGACCGGCCCAGATCATCGTGGGAAAGGTGTTCCCTTACGTATTCCTGGCCTTCATCGACGCGTGCATCGTGCTCACCCTGGGCAACCTGGTCTTCGGGGTGCCGATCCGCGGGAGCGTGGGACTCCTGCTGCTTGAAAGCCTCCTGTACATCTCGATGGCGCTTTCGCTCGGCATCCTCATCTCGAGCATCACCAACAGCCAGCAGGTAGCCATGATGCTATCGCTGGTGGCGCTGATGCTTCCCACGATCCTGCTCAGCGGCTTTATTTTCCCGGTCGAGAACATGCCCTGGATCATGCAGGCGCTGTGCCACATCATGCCGCCTAAATACTACATCACCATCATCAAGAGCATCATGCTGCAGGGGAACGGTTTCATGTATGTGTGGAAGGAAACCGGTGTGTTGCTGTTCTTTACCGGGTTGTTTCTCGCCCTCAGTATCAGGAAATTCAACGTCCGGTTATCGGTATGAGAACGATCCTCTATATCATCCAGAAGGAATTCCTTCAGATCTTCCGCAACCGGTCGATGCTGCCCATCATTTTCGTGGTGCCCCTGGTACAGTTGCTGATCCTTGTCAATGCCGCCACTTACGAGATGAAACATATCCGCGTGGCGGTGGTCGATCTCGACCTCTCGGGCACTTCGCGCCGCCTGGTGAGCAAATTCCAGGGTTCCCCGTTCTACCGCGTGCAAAGCGCCGGATTCTCCTACGACCAGGCACGCGACGGGATGCAGCGGGGCGAAAACGATATGATCCTCCATATCCCGGCCGGATTCGAGAAATCCCTGGTGAAGGATGGATCGGCCCGGGTCCAGTTCGTGGTCAACGCCATCAACGGGCAGAGCGCCGGACTTATCAACGCCTATTCCACCCGTATCCTGCTGGATTACAACCGCCAGCTGGTGATGGAAAATCCCGCAGAGGCCGCCGTCGCCGGCATCCGGAATATCCAGACGGAATACAGCTTCTGGTATAACCCCAAACTCAACTACAAGACGTACATGGTTCCCGGTATCCTGGTGCTGCTCGTTACCATTATCGGGTTATTGCTTTCGGGGATGAACATCGTGCGTGAGAAAGAGATCGGCACCATCGAGCAGATCAACGTCACCCCCATCGTCAAGATCCAGTTCATCGCCGGCAAACTTATTCCCTTCTGGATCATCGGCCTCTTCGAACTGGCTTTCGGACTTACCCTGGGAAAACTGTTGTTCGACATCCCGATGGAGGGCAACCTGTGGCTGATCTTCTTATCGGCCTCCGTTTACCTGCTGGTCATTCTATCATTCGGGCTGCTGGTTTCGACCGTTACCTATACCCAGCAGCAGGCGATGCTGGTCTCGTTCTTTTTCATGGTGGTCTTCATTCTGATGAGCGGGTTGTTCACCTCCATCGAGAGCATGCCGCAATGGGCGCAACACCTCGACCGGCTCAACCCGCTGATGTACTTCATCCGGATCATGCGGATGGTGCTGCTGAAGGGATCGGGATTCGCCGACATCAGCCCTCATTTCCGGGCGCTGGTCATTTATGCAGTCGCCAGCCTTGGCCTTGCAATCGCCCGGTACAGGAAGGTCTCCTGATTGAAACGGTCCCGCGCCGGAAAAATTCTTCGCTGTTTTTCCGTTTACTTCCCGTATCTTCGTGTCACAACTCCCGCGAATGACAGCCTCGACCAGGCGAAACGGAAAATATATCCTCCTGAGGGTACTCTTCATGGGGCTGGCGCTGATCGCCATCGCCTGGCTGGTTACCCGGCAGATCTACCAGAAGACCGACACCGAAACCGACACCCTGCGCCGGATCCGGGAACGCGGATACCTGGTGGCCGCGACCGACCGCAACACCCTCAACTACTTTCTCTACAAGGGAGTGCCGATGGGCTACCAGCTCGACCTCCTGGAGTCGTTCGCCGATTACCTCGGCGTTCCGCTGAAGATCCTGGCCTGCGACGATGTATCGCGGGCCGATGTTTATCTCCGCTACCATGCCGCCGACCTGGTGGCCCTCAACCTGCCGGTTCCGGCCAGCAACCGCGACTACTACCGCAGTTCCGATCCTTTTGGCGAAACACGGCTGGTGCTGGTTCAGCGCAGGAAAGGCGCCCTTGCCGGCGATACCGCAAGCCCTGTTCAGAACCTGAAACACTTCCCGCACGATACCGTGTTTATTCGCCGGAATCCCTACCTGGCCGCGCATTATCATTATTTCTACCGGAAAACCTGGCGACGGGCCATTCTGGCTGAATTGCCGGGGGTGAGCCAGGAGGAACTCATCCGCCGTGTTTCCACCGGGAAGATCCGGTTCGCGTTGTGCCAGGAAAATGTCGCCATGGCCTGTCACCGCTTCTACCGGAACCTGGACCTCACGGTGATCGCCTTTCCCCTCTTCTCTTACGGTTGGTACACGGGACCGCGTTCGGATTCGCTGCGCACCGAACTGAATGCCTGGCTGAAAGAAACCCGTTCGTCGCAGGAACTGAAACAGACCTATCTCGAATATTTCGGAAACCAGCAAGTGGCGGGATATTTCCAGAGTCCGTATTTCTCGGTGACCGGAAACAAACTCTCCCCGTTCGACGGCGCCATCCGGCAGAGCAGCAGGATCATCCGGTGGGATTGGCGGCTGGTGGCTTCGGTGATCTACCAGGAGTCGAATTTCCTGCCCGGGCTCACCTCCGCACGCAATGCCAGCGGACTGATGCAACTGATGCCCGATATCGCCTCACGATTCGGTGCCGACAGCGGATCCTCCTCCTCCCGGCAGATCGCAGCCGGGGTCCGGTACCTGAAATACATCAGCTCACAGCTTCCCGACAGCATCACTCATCCTTTTGAACGGATCTGTTTCACCCTCGCCTCCTACAACGTTGGGATCGGCAAGGTGATGGCCGCCCGCGACAAG
>DAONFN010000305.1:0-4295 GCA_035403625.1 Bacteroidales bacterium | reverse complement strand
ACCAGGTCGGGGATCTTCGAACCCGTCAGCCAGACCAGAACACCGGCGCCGATCACACCCGCATTCACGATCACATCATTCGAGGTAAATATCATGCTTGCCTGCATATGCGATTCCCGGCTCCTGCTTTTCTGCAGCAACAATAAACAAAGTACATTCCCTGCAAGAGCAAGCGCCGAAATGAGGATCATGGTCTGAAAGGAGGGTACCGGCCCGGCGCTGATAAACCGGCGGATCACCTCCATAAAACCTGCAACCGCAAGGGTCATCTGAAAATAGCCGCTGATCCGGGCTACGCTGTTTTTCCGGGCCAGCGTGCCTCCCACAGCATACAGGGCAAACCCGTAAACAAGGGCGTCGGCAAGCATATCCAGACTGTCGGCAACCAGTCCCATCGAATGGGCCAGCAAACCGGTCAATACCTCAAGCACGAAAAAGAAGAGGTTGATTGCAAGCACCTGCCACAACAGCCTGCGCTGCAGCCCGGAACCCTACTCCGTGTCAAACCCATCAGCCTGAACGCTCCCTTCAAAACGGGTGTCGAAATCCAGGCTGTCAAGGCGTTCCAGGATCACCGCGTGGTCGCCCGTGTGATAAACGGTCAGCGTCCTGCGGGGAATATCAAATTCGAGGGATTGAATGGTGGTCAGATCCTGCAGCTTCATGCGGATTATCTGCTCTTCCGAAGGACAATCCATCTTATGAATAAAAAATTTCGATTTTTTCATGGTTATTGAAAAATCTATCGTATATTTGCGATAAACAATTAATATGGCCTACAAAAGTACAAATTATAAAGAGGATGAGGTGCGGCTTGCCCGGTTTGCAAAGGCTATGGGGCACCCGGCGCGGATTGCCATCCTGAAATTGCTCGCCTCGATGGATACCTGTTTCTGCGGTGATATCGTGGAGGAGCTGCCCATTTCCCAGGCTACGGTATCGCAGCACTTGAAAGAACTTAAAGATTCCGGGTTGATCCACGGGTCGGTTGAACCGCCTAAAATCAGGTACTGCATCAACCCCGAAAACTGGCAAAGGGCGCGGGAGCTGTTCCACGACTTCTGGGAGTATCCCGGTTTTTCACCATCAATCGATAAAAAATGATACGGCTGATAGTCCCTGGTTCGCTGCATCAAACGAAAACACGTAACCGCTTAAAAAAATGACCAATTCTGATTACATTAACGGAACCTACACCTTGGGCGACCTGGAAATCCCGCGGGTTGAAACCCGTTGGAGCGCAACCGACCTTTGGGGAACTTTGAAGGTTCGCTGGTCGTTCGGCCGGATGGATTACAAAGTGAAACCGGGTCTCTATGCCGTGGGATCGCCCGACCGCCAATCGCTGGTCTTTGTATCGGCCAACTATAAACTGAGTTTCGATCACCTGCGCCGGGCGCTGGAGGGCATGAACGCCTGGATTCTCGTCATCAATACCCGGGGGATCAACGTGTGGTGCGCGGCGGGTAAAGGGATCTTCAGCACCAAAGAAGTCGTCCGCCGGATCCGGATTGACCACCTCGACCAGGTTGTCGATCACCGCAGGCTGATCCTGCCGCAGTTGAGCGCAACCGGCGTTGCCGCCCACCAGGTTCAAAAGATGACCGGCTTTTCGGTCCTCTTCGGTCCGGTCAAAGCCGCCGATATCAAAGCATTCGTCGAATCCGGCCTGAAAGCAACAGAACCGATGCGAATGGTGACCTTTCCGTTGAAGGAACGGCTGAAGGTGATCCCGGTCGACATTTTTTACGGAACCCATTATCTGATCCTCATCCCGGCGCTTTTCTTCCTCCTTTCCGGATTATCCTCCGGTGGATATTCCTTCGACCGGACGCTTCAGCACGGATGGAATCCTGTGGTCAACCTCTTCGCCGGCTACCTGACCGGCTGTGTCGTGACCCCGGCCCTGCTGCCCTGGATACCCTTCCGCAGGTTTTCGTTAAAAGGTCTCCTGATGGGATTTCTTACAGCCACACTGCTTCTCATTACCGGATCCTTCGGAACAAACCCGCTGGAGATCCTTGCCTGGTTTCTGATGACCGCCGGCCTCTCTTCGTTCATGGCGATGAATTTTACCGGATCGTCGACCTTTACTTCTATTTCGGGTGTTCAGAAGGAGATGAAAGTGGCGCTTCCCGTTCAGATCGCCCTGGTTGCCGTTGGACTGGCTCTTTGGATTACCTCACTTTTTATAACTTTGTAACATGAATGGATTTGTTTATCTCCCCGATGTAGTTTCCCTGGAGCTGGATGCCGCAAAATGCAACGGTTGCCGGATGTGTACCCGGGTCTGCCCGCACGCCGTTTTCGAAATCAGAGACCGCAAGGCTTTCATCCGGAACCGTGACCACTGCATGGAATGCGGAGCATGCGCGTTGAACTGTGTCACGGGCGCCATCACCGTCAGGTCGGGCGTGGGTTGTGCAGCCGGAATCCTCAACGGGTTGATCCGGGGTACCGAACCCACCTGTGACTGCAGCAGCAGCGGGAGTTGTTGCTGAATCCTTTGTTAACCTTTAACTTCAGAATGATCATGAAAAATTCCATTGGTCCGAAACCCCTCTTGTTAACCAATCCCGTGCTGATCGTCGGTTCCTATGATCCGTCGGGAAAGCCGAACGCGATGAATGCCGCCTGGGGCGGAATTGCCAACTCCAATCCCCCCTGTGTCGCTATTTCGTTGAGAAAAGCCACTTACACCCACGGCAATATTATGAATCGAAAGGCTTTCACCATCAGCATCCCTTCTGAAAAATATGTCAAAGAGGCCGATTATTTCGGGATGAAATCGGGAAAGGATACGGATAAATTCGAGAGCGCCCGGCTCACGCCCGTCCGAAGCGAAAAGGTGGATGCCCCATACGTCGGAGAATTTCCGGTGGTTCTTGAGTGTACCCTCTTACATTACCTGGAACTCGGGTCGCATACCCATTTTATCGGTGAAATAGTGGATATCAAAGTCGACGAAGAATGCCTCAACGAAGCCGGTTTGCCCGATATCGCGAAAGCGTTACCGTTTTGTTTCGACCTTTCGAGCCGTTCCTATTATGGCATCGGAAAGAAGCTGGATATAGCCTTTGACCCTTCCGTCCTGCAAACTTTCGCAAAAGAATCCAGGTAACCCTGCTGCGCGGGGATCAGGATTTGAATTCCTGTTTTTTCTTCCTGCAGATCAGTTGCACTGCCCATTTGCCGGTCTGCGCCGAGGGGGGAAGTCCTCCACCCGGCACCAGCCACTGTCCGGCCATGTAGAAATTCCGCAAGCCGGGAAGCTGCATTTTCAACGATTTCATCATGTTTTCCCGCGTGGGCATAAATCCTTCATAAGCTCCGTTCCGGACTCCGGTGAAACGCACATCTGTTTTCGGCGTTGCCACATCGGTGGCCTCGATAAATCCGCTAATCCCCGGGTAGATGGTCTCGAGACAGACCGTCGCATCCTTCAGGATCTGATCTTTTTCAGCCCGGTAGGCATCGCCTTCCAGATCTTTCCACAAATCCCATTGAGTTTCAAATCGCATGACCATCGTGGTTTTTCCTTCCGGGGCCATGGTGCTGTCGTACGAATAGTTCATCAGCGAATAGCCGAATTCGAGCCGCGTGCTCCCGATCGACATCCCCTTCGTGAAGTTCAGGACAATCGGCGCTTCCGATAAAACTTCGCGCCCGATGCCAAACGAAACCTGGACCAGTGGCGGAAAGAGCTCCCAGTTTTTATGGGCATGGTCGAAGGCCTTGGTCACGTATTTCCCGCCGAGCATGCCGTAGATCGTTGAATAGCCGTCGGCCGCGCTGATCACGTAATCAGCCGCGATTGAGGTCCCGTCGGCCAGAACCACACCCCGGACCATACAGTTTTCCACGGTAATTTTTTCGACCCGTTTCCTGTAAGAGATTGCGCCTCCCAGCGAGGTGAACCGTTCCACCATCCGTTGAGCCAGGGGATAAGAGCCTCCTTTGATGTATCCTGCATTTTTCTGATTGAACCAGGCCAGCATGAAAATAAAAGCCATCGCCGAAAAATTTCGCTCCCCGTACATCGTGTAGAGGGCTGACCGGATCCTGGGACTTTTGAAATGCAGCCGGTCGAAATACTCCCGGCAGGTCAGCCTTCCGTATTTTCTCACGACCCGGAAGAGGGGGAAGAATTTGGGCATAATGCGGATGTAATCGAGCGGGCTCCGCAACTCCGGCGGCAGGGCAAAAGGCTCGAGAAAGGCGCTCTTTCGCATGGTTTTGCACATCCTGCGGATCGGGACCTCATCTTCGGGGGCGATCCCGAGAAGATACTGCTC
>DAONFN010000304.1:0-4306 GCA_035403625.1 Bacteroidales bacterium | reverse complement strand
CCGGTCCCATTCCCGGTCGAGGTCGGTGTGAGCTTCGATCCTGTCGCCGGCCAGAGCCTTCCAGGTTTTCGCGTAGCCCGAAAAAAGTTCCTCATGCGAAGGGTCCGCCTTTACCCACAACTCAAGCTCGCGGATCTCCTCTGGCGAAGCTTCTCCAAAATAATACCTGGATATCAGATCATTGTAATATGTGTCGTCGGGTTTCATGACAATATGCCGGTGATAGTACACATGAAGTGGATCATACCCTGAGGGAGGGATGAAAAATTTGCCGGGCAGCAGGGGGATGAAAAAAGAGGAAGCCACGAAAGGACTGCCGGGAGAAGCATGAGCGGGAGATAATCGGAAAGGTGCCGCCGCAGGTGCTGGAGGGCTTTGGTCATTTGCGTTTCGACGGTCTTCACGGAGATTTGCAGCCTTTCGGCGATCTCGGAGTACCGGAGGTTTTGCTCGCGGCTGAGCAAAAACACTTCCCGGCATTTATCGGGAAGGGAGCCAATGGCGGATGTGATTCGCTGGTGGAGTTCTTTTTCGGCCACACGGTCGGGCTGGTGGACAAGCGCTCCTGCGGGAAGGTCTTCAATTTCGAGGAGTCCTGCGCTGAATTTCCGTTTATCGCGAAGATGGTTGAGGCAACGGTTGCGGACGGAGGTGGAGAGGTAGGTCCTGACGGGCCGGGCGGGATCGATCGTATGGCGTTTCTCCCACAGGTTCACGAAGGCTTCCTGGACGATCTCCCGGGCGGCCTCCTCATCTTTCACGAACCCGATGGCAAACCGGCACAACCCGGTGTAATGGGTCCTGAACAACCCTTCGAGCCCCTTTTCGTCGAGATGATCCATGCACGTCCCCTACCCACGCTATCTGTTTACTCAATCACTTAATCACTCATCCGCTCAGTCACTCAGCCGCTCAATCACTCAATCACTCCGTCACTCCCTCTCCCCCCCACGAATACATAAACCTCTTGATCTTCTGCGTAGCTGTTTTCTGGAACGGAGCTTCATGCGCCACGACCATGTGTACCTGCGAGAAACGGTTGACCCGTGAGTTTACGTATTGATGGAGTTCGAGCCGCAGCTCTTCAATCTTGACCTCCACATAATTGCTGAACTCGTTTTTCAGGTGGTGATAGCGTTGTTCAATCTCTTCTTCATTGAAGTGAACCAGCGCCACCAGCTTTCCTTTCTGCTCCACCACGAGCGATTCGGCCACATAGCGGAAATTGTTGATCACCGATTCGATCTCTTCGGGATAGACATTTTCGCCGTTGGACCGGACGATCATGTTCTTGACCCGTCCCCGGATAAAGAGGTTTCCCCGGCGGTCGAAAGCGCCCAGGTCGCCGGTTTTCAGCCATCCGCCGGGAGCAAACATCCCCTCGGTGAGGGCGGGTTCCCGGTAGTATCCCTTCATGATATTCTCGCCCCTGGCCCAGAGCTCCCCTTCGCCGGTCAGCGGATCGGGATTGACGATCTTCAGTTCCACTCCCCGGCATGCAGGACCTGTGGAGCGGAAAACGGCCTGTTGCGGGTTAAACCCGGCCAGGAGCGGGGCGCATTCGGTGAGGCCGTATCCTACAGCATAGGGAAAACCAGATTCTATCAGGAATCGTTCGACGGTGTAATCGAGCTTGGCGCCACCAACCCCAAAGAAAGTGAGCCGTCCGCCGAAGGTCTTCATCAGTTTTTTACCGGCGATCCGGTGGAGAAGTTTCCGGAAGGGAGGGATTGTGTAAAGCAGACGGGTAAGTCTTTTTTCCGTGAAGGCTGGCAGGATGCGGTTGCGGAAGATCTTTTCGATGATCAGGGGAACCGTCAGGATTGTCGTGGGCCTCACTTCCTGCAGGGCGGGGATCAGCAGGGCCGGCGTAGGGGCCTTTCCCAGGAAATGGATGCTGGCGCCGCTGTATACCGGCAGGATCAACCCAAGCGTATTTTCATAGGTATGCGACAACGGCAGGATCGATAAGAAACGGTCAGTTTCCCAGATCCGCTGGATCTCATAACCCTTGATGGCGTTGTAACAGATGTTGTGATGCGAAAGCATGACACCTTTGGGCCTGCCTGTGGTTCCGGAGGTGTAGATGATGGCGGCAAGATCTTCGCCGGTAACCGGGTAGCTCTTCTGCGGTTCCGCTTCCGGGTTGTATTCCGCCCCGGGTTGCCCGCTGGCGGCAAGGCTGAAATCTTCCATCCGGATCAGGATGCGGGTTGGCCCGCCGCTTTCACCGGATACTTTTCCCATCAGCCCGGAGGAAACGAAAAGGGCCTTCGCGCCCGAATGGTCCAGCAACGTATGAATTTCTGCGGCGAGAAAATCGGGCAGCAGCGGTACCGATATGGCCCCCATGAAGGTAACGGCAAAGTAGGCGATGACCCAGTTCGGCTGGTTGACTCCGAGAATGGCCACTTTATCGCCCGGAACGATGCCTTGTTTTTCCAGCAGGGCCATGATGGCTGAGATACGTCGCCCGGTTTCGCGATAGGAAATCGGGTGCTGGCCGATCAGCGCCAGGGCGTCACGGTCGGGAAAACGGGATAAGGTGTGGTTGAAAAAAGACGGAAAGGTGAGATCCGGTGATGGTTCCATCAATAGATATTTCGGTGCAAAGATAGGAATAATCGTTTTATCCTATTTCTTTCTTGACTCAACCCCCTAATCTTCGTATATTTAGGCAATCAAGATATATCACAGCCATGAAAAGAATCCTCGCATTGTTTACGCTGGCATACCTGGCATTCCAGGTGCCGGTCAGGGCCCAGGATTACCTTCCGCAGAAGGATTTCCAGGCCGAAAAGAAAAAGATCTACGATAATTTACGGACCACGGGCAGGCAGGTCGCCGAGCTGCGGAAAGCCGATGCAACCTTGCTGACGTTCATCGACAGCCTGGGGAAGATCACCGTTCTCCAGTCAAAACAGCTGGCCACGGCAAATGATTCGCTCACACAGGCACTCAGCAAAATAGCGAACCTGGAGCAACAGTTGGCAACCCACCGCCCCCTGGCACCGGCCATCCGCGGTGCGATGATCGCCGTGATCCTCCTGGTCTTTGTTGTACTCTTTTACCTGCTGATGCAACAGGCAAAAAGGGTCACCGCACTTACCCAGGCACAGGAAGCACTCGAAAAAAAGACGGGTGAACGCATCGACGCACTGGCGACCGAACTCCGCGAAAACATCCGGCAATGCGACCAGCGGGTCATCGCTGTTAAAAGCGACCTTCTCGCGATGATCCAGACGGGGCTGGATAATGCTGCAGAGCGAACCGAGACTTTCGTACACCAGGTCCGGGATGAACTTGCAGGCCTTTCCGCGAAGCTTGATAGGCAGGCATCCGACTTTTCCGGTATGGCGAAAAAGCAGGAAGCCGATCGTGCGGCGGAGGTGAAAAAGCTGGATGAGTGGCGGAAGGAATCGGAAAAGTCGGTTCAGACCCTGACGGGCCGGATCACGACGCTGGAAACGGCGGCCGGAGAGAAACGGTAAAATCGCAGTCGGCAGCCGGCAGCCGGTAGTTAGTAGATCCTTGCTGCCGTAATCCTTCGTCCCTCTGTCGTTCCTTCCGGTTCCGTAAAAAGTTTTACTTTTACCTGTTTATACTTCGACTGATCAGGTTTGCATTTTTTCACACCCCTGATCGCTCATTAGCACTGAATCACAGCAGTTTTGCGGTGGTACCTGTCAGGATTCAGTATAACCGATTTTAAAACAGGAAAGGATAACATACCGTGTTTACCATATTTGACAAGGCCGGCGAGATCATCCGGGAAGGAAAACCGGCCGTTTTATGCATCGTGGTCGATGCCGGAGGCTCAACGCCGCGCAAACAGGGAGCCAAGATGATCGTTCATGCCGATGGTTCCATTTCAGGGACGATTGGCGGCGGGGCGATCGAGAAAGAGGTGGCCGAACAGGCCATGAAGATGCTGGGCAGCGGGAAGCCCGTCACGCTCCCGTTCGATCTGGGAGCCGATCTGGGCATGCACTGCGGGGGAAAAATGCAGGTGTACCTCGAGCCGCTGAACCCGTTGAAGAAACTCTACATTTTCGGCGCCGGCCATATCGGAAAGGCGCTCGCCCCATTCGCCCGGGAACTGGGATTCACCGTCACCCTGTTCGACCCGCGGGATGGCATTTTCGCGGATCCGGCCTTTGAAGGATTCGAATGCATCAACCGCGATTATTTCGAAGCCATCGGAGAAGCCCCCTTTGATGACGGAACCTACATCGTCATCGTCACACCGAAGCACCTTTACGACGAAGACATCCTGGCAGCCGTGGCGCGAAAACCGCATGCCTAC
>DAONFN010000303.1:0-4326 GCA_035403625.1 Bacteroidales bacterium | reverse complement strand
CCGCAACATCTCCCCGGCCCGCTCCAGCACCGAAGCCGGCATGCCCGCCATCTTTGCTACATGGATCCCGAAACTGTGCTCGCTTCCTCCCGGCACGATCTTCCTGAGAAAGATCACCCGGTTCCGGATCTCCTTCACCGACACATGGAAATTACGGATACGCGGCATCAGGGCTGCCATTTCATTCAACTCGTGGTAATGCGTGGCGAACAACACCTTCGGCCGGAAAAGCGGGTGCTGGTGAAGGAACTCGGCGATGGCCCATGCTATGCTGATCCCATCGTAGGTACTGGTCCCCCGGCCGATCTCGTCGAGGAGAATGAGGCTTCGGTCGGAGATGTTGTTGAGGATGCTGGCGGTTTCGTTCATCTCGACCATGAAGGTTGACTCGCCCGACGAAATATTGTCGGAAGCCCCCACGCGGGTAAAGACTTTGTCGACCACGCCCAGTTCGGCGCTGTCGGCCGGCACGTAACACCCCATCTGGGCCATCAGCACGATCAGGGCGGTCTGGCGAAGCAACGCCGATTTCCCCGACATGTTCGGGCCGGTGAGAATGATGATCTGCTGGGTCTTGTCGTCGAGGTAAACATCGTTGGCGATATACTCCTCTCCCGGTTTCATCTGCTGCTCGATCACGGGGTGGCGACCGTTCCGGATGTCGAGAACAAAACTGTCGTTCAGCGCCGGTCTGACGTACCGATGCCGGGCAGCCACGATGGCAAAGGAGACCAGCACGTCGAGCCGGGCGATGAGGGCGGCATTCAACTGGATCGGCTGGATGTAATCCGAAAGGAAGAGCACCAGGTCGTTGTATAGACGCTGTTCAATTTCCAGGATCTTCTCCTCGGCGTTCAATATCTTTTCCTCGTAATCTTTCAACTCCTGGGTGATGTACCGTTCGGCATTCACAAGGGTTTGCTTGCGCTGCCATTCGGCGGGCACCTTTTCCTTGTGTGAATTCGTCACTTCGAGGTAGTATCCGAAAACGTTGGTAAAGCCGATCTTGAGCGAGCTGATGCCTGTTTTCTCTATCTCCCGCTGCTGGATCTGGAGCAGGTAATCCTTTCCCGAATAAGCCATCGCCCGTAATTCGTCAAGCTCCGGGTTGATGCCGTCGCGGATCACATTGCCCTTGACCACCAATGCCGGCGGGTCAGGCTGTATCTCCCGTTCGATCCGCTCACGGGCTACCTGGCAGGTGTTCAACTGGTCGCCCATCTTCCGTAACCCTTCGTCGCCGGAAGCGGCGCACCGTTCCTTGACCTCCCCGATCGCATCCAGCGCCCTTTTCAGAAACACCAGTTCGCGGGGCCCGATCTTGCCCACCGCCGCCTTCGAGATGATCCGCTCGAGATCGCCGATCTGCTGGAAGAGGTGCCGGAATTTCTCGGCCTGCTCCCCTTCGCGGGTAAAATACTCCACGGCATCGAGGCGCTCCTCGATCGGCTGACGGTTTTTCAGCGGCAGGATCATCCAGCGGCGTAACTGCCGCGACCCCATCGGAGAAACCGTCTGATCGAGCACATCGAGCAAGGTCCGGGCATTTTCGTTGGCGGGTGTGATCATTTCGAGGTTCCGGATGGTGAACCGGTCCAGCCAGAGGTAATTATCTTCTTCAATGCGGCTGATCTTGCAGATATGCTGCACGCGATCATGCTGGGTCTCGGCCAGGTAATGGAGTGCCGCCCCGGCCGCGATGATCCCTGCATCAAGATTTTCGACACCGAATCCTTTCAGGGAGGCAGTTCCGAAATGGCGGAGCAGGATATCCTGGGCAAAATCAGGCGTGAACACCCAGTCTTCAAAAGTGGAGATATAGAATTTGCTCCCGAACAACTCGCTGAATTCGGCCCGCCGGTTTTTCTGGATCACCACCTCACTTGGATGGAACCCCTGGATGAGTTTGTCTATGTACTCGATGTTTCCCTGCGCTACGTAAAATTCGCCGGTGGAAATATCCAGGAAGGAAATCCCCGAGATCTTATTTCCAAGGTGCAATCCGGCAAGGAAATTATTCTCTTTCTGCTCTACGATCTTGTCGTGGTAGGATACTCCGGGTGTCACCAGTTCGGTTACGCCCCGCTTGACGATAGTTTTGGTCAGTTTCGGATCTTCGAGCTGGTCGCAGATTGCCACCCGCAAGCCGGCCTTGACCAGCTTCGGCAGGTACAGGTCGAGCGAATGATGAGGAAAACCGGCCAGTTCCATGTATGCAGCGGCCCCGTTGGCCCGGCGGGTCTGGACAATTCCAAGGATGGAGGAGGCTTTGATGGCGTCTTCACCGAAGGTTTCATAAAAATCGCCGACGCGGAACAAAAGAAGCGCATCCGGGTACTTCGCCTTGATCGCGTTGTACTGCTTCATCAGCGGGGTTTCTGCCGTTTCTCTTGACTTCGTCATGGACACACGGATACAACCGGGTGGTATCGTCCCGATTTTTCTTCAAAGGTAGGGAGGGAGGATAATTCTGCCGAGTTTTGTTAATAACTATCCGGAAAACGATCCTTCGGCTGATCGGGTTTGCAAAAATGGGCCATCCGGATCGCACCGTATCGCTGCATCTAACGCAGCTTAGCTTTGCAAATCTGTTAAGATTCAGTATATCTTTGCCGCCCGGGAAGAACGCTATGAAAAAACGATCCATGTCCGAACTGCAGCGGCTGACGGTTGATGAATTCAAGTCGTCCGAAAAATGGCCCCTGGTCATCATCCTCGATAACATCCGCAGCCAGAACAACACCGGGAGCGTGTTCCGCACCTCCGATGCATTCCGTCTCCGGCGGATATACCTTTGCGGGATCACGGCCACTCCCCCGCACCGGGAGATCCAAAAGACCGCACTCGGGGCTACTGAATCGGTCGACTGGACCTACCGCGCCTCCACCTTAGAAGCGCTGGCGGAACTAAAGGCGGAAGGGTACCGGATCATGGCGGTGGAACAGGCGCAGGGAGCGGTCTCCCTTCCTGCTTTTACGCCGCATGCCGGGGAAAAACTGGCCCTCGTATTCGGTAATGAAGTTAACGGGATCGATGACGAAGCACTCAGTGCCTGTGACGGATGCATCGAGATCCCGCAGTTCGGAACCAAACATTCCATCAATGTTTCCGTGGCTGTTGGGATCGTGATATGGGACCTTTTCCTCAAGACCCGGAAGGAACGGGGGCTTTGAAACCTTTACCGGATTCGTGCGTACAATGCAGAAAAGGAAAATAAGTTTGCAATTTTTGCATCAATTTTTATAATTTTACAGCCTGAAAGAGTGCATTTGCAGTAAAATGCTAGCTTTCAACGATATGTATCAACATTAAAAGCTGATAAAAATCCGGCAGATCACTGGACTCTTTACTATTATATAAGTATATTTGCTAATTCACTATAAAACACATACTATTCATAATTCAAAATCCACCATGATGAAAAATGTTATTCACTCCCTGTCGACGGCACTTATCGCTCTGCTGATCCTGATGATGCCGATGACCTTGTTGGCACAGGCCAAGGGCACTGACCCGGCCAAGAAGGATGCAAAAACCGAAACGACGAAGAGCACGAAATGCGAAAAGGCTCCCTCCCACAGTTACTGGGCCGTTACAGCATACGGTGCTTTCGACCAGTTCAACGGCGACCTGTCGAAGAATATCCTGTTCAATGACAAATGGAAGTTCGGCGCCGGCTTAGGCGTGACAAAACAATTTTCACGGGTGATCGGTGTCCGTTTCCGCGGTGGTTGGGTACCCCTGGCAGGAGAGGTGACCAATAAGTATCTGCCCGATGCGATCGGAGCCGATAAGAACGGGATGATTTCCCAGCATTTCAAATCCTGGGTCATCGAAACCGGTCTGGAAGGAACCATCAACTGGGTGAATTGGATCATGGGAGCCAAACCCGAGCGGTTCTTCTCCTCTTACCTCATCATCGGCGCCGGACTCGATCATTCCCAGGGCGCCAAATACAACAACGACAATGACCTGGTCCAGGTCGGATACCTTGGATATCCCTCGCACAAAGGGACTGATCTCCAGGGCTACGGAAACAACAGCGGCCTTGGCAGCTGGAACCTCGAGTTCAAAGCCGACGTTGGGATCGGATTCGATCTGAATCTCAGCAAACACTGGTCGATTAATCCCGAATTGATCTGGCGGTGGCGCGATGGTGATGTTCTCGATATGACCTCCGGCGGCGCAAAACAGGTGAAAAACGACATGTACAGCGGCGTCAACCTCGGTCTCACCTACAAGTTCGCCTACAGTGGCTGCAACCTGAAAGAGATGGCCAAGAACTATTCGATGATCAAGTACGAAACCACTCCGGCTGTTCTCACC
>DAONFN010000302.1:0-4336 GCA_035403625.1 Bacteroidales bacterium | reverse complement strand
AGAAATACTGGCTGAAGCAGGACCGTTCCGGCCAGGGGATGATCGCCCTGGCGTTGCACCGGCTGGGTAACCGGGAGGTGCCGGCACTGATCCTGAAATCGCTGTCGGAAAAGGCCCTTCATTCCGGCGAGATGGGGATGTACTGGGCGGGAGACGATGGATACTCCGGATACCAGGTACCCATCGAGACCCAGGCCCTGATGGTGGAGGCGTTCGACGAGATCAACGGCGACCGGGAATCTGTCGACGAGATGAAGATCTGGCTGCTGAAGCAGAAGCAGACCCAGGACTGGCGTAACGACCGGGCCACGCTGGAGGCCTGCTATGCCCTGGTCCTGCGGGGCACCGACCTCCTCTCGCAGGATCCCGGGGTGACGATCATGCTCGGGAAACAGAAAATTGATCCCAGGGATCTGCCGGATATCCGCCAGGAGGCGGGGACCGGCTATTTCAGGATTTCCTGGCAGGGAACGGAGATCACCCCGGATATGGCAACCATCACCGTGACCAAAAAGGGCGAAGGAGTGGCCTGGGGAGCGTTGTACTGGCAGTATTCCGAAGACCTCGACAAGATCACCCCGGCGGCCACTCCGCTGCACCTGGAGAAGAAAGTCTTCGTCGAAAAGAACACCCCGTCGGGGCCGGTCCTGGTACAGATTGCCGAAAGCGGGCAAAGCGGGACGCGGGATAACCCGGAAGGGCAAAAGCTTACGCCGGGGGATAAACTGGTGGTGCGGATCGTGTTGACGGTGGACCGGAACCTGGAATATGTGCATATGAAGGACATGCGGGCGAGTGTGCTTGAACCGCGGACGCTGGCCGAAGGAAGGTTCGGGGGATCTGAGCTGTCGGGATACCGTTACCGCGACGGGCTGGGGTACTACCAGGCGACGGGGGACATGGCGACGAACTTCTTCTTTGATTACCTGCCGAAAGGGACGTGGGTATTCGAATACGGGTTGAAGGTGAACGCTTCGGGCAACGGCTCGAATGGAATAACCGGCATCCAGTGCCTTTATGCTCCGGAGTTTTCCGCGCATTCCGGAGGTATCCGGATCCGGGTTGCCGGGGGGAATTGAACCGGCCGGGGGTTGTTACCTGCTTTTTCTTCGCAGGCGGAGTCGGTTTTGATAATAAACATCTTAACTTTACCCGTTCAAACCATCCCCCTATGATCCAGCTTTCGGCCATCCAGGAACTACTTTTCCGTTCGATCCGCAATAAGCTGCCGTCCAATATCTCCTTCGTTCATGAGATTTCGGAAATGCTGGGCATCAGCTACGACAGCGCATACCGGCGGATTCGCGGGGAGAAGGAGCTGCCGTTGGAGGAGTTGAAGAGAATCTGTCTGCATTACAACATTTCCGTCGATCAGCTCTTCAACCTGAAGAGCGACCACATGATCTTCAGTTCGTTGGCAGTGGGGCAGGAGGGTCTGGATATCGAAAAATGGATCCGGACGCTGCTGGATGCGATCCGGGTGATCCATGCCGCCCGCGATAAAGAGATCATTTACGCGGCCAAAGACATCCCGGTGTTTTATTATTTCGAATTCCCAGAAATTGCCGCATTCAAGCTCTATTTCTGGAACAAAACCCTGATCCCGGCCGGGGGATATGAACATGCGCTGTTGTCGCTGGATCCTTCGCCATCGCTCTATGAAGCCGGCCGGCAGATGCTGATGCACTACGTGAAGATACCCACCGTGGAGATCTGGAGCGAGGAGACCGTTTCGAGTATTCTCCGCCAAATAGAATACTGTTATGTGTCGGGTTTCTTTAAAAAGGCAGAAGATACATGGCGGCTCTGCGATGTCCTTCACACCTGGCTTGATCACGTGCAGCATCAGGCGGAGCAAGGCTTCCAGTATATGTACGAAAAACCGGCCGAGGGAGTGGAGGGCAATTTCCGGCTGTTCCGCAACGAGGTGCTGGTGACCGACAATACCATCCTGGTCACAGCCGATGGGCGCCGGACCTCGTACAATACCTACAATGTGATCAACCAGCTTATTACCACCAACCCGGTGTTCTGCAGCCAGGTGGAATTTGCCCTGCGAAACCTGATGCAGCATTCCACGTTGATCAGTGGGACCTCGGCGAAGGAGCGGTACTCTTTTTTCAACATCCTGCACGAAAAGGTGGAAACCCTCCGCCACCACTTGAAACATACGTAGAAACCCCGGTCTGATCAGCCGAAGTATATTTCCGGAAAAGGAAATTTTTTACCCGGAAAAGCGTTACTTTGCCGGTGAAAAATCCGCTATGTCCATTTGCCTCAGATTTCTTTTTCTGTTTTTCATGGCCTTGATCCTGCAAACCGGCGAGATCCGGGCCCAGGAATGGGAATTGGCACGAAATAAAAACGGGGTGGTGATCTATACCCGTAAGGAAAAAGGCAAACAGGTAAAATCCTTTCGTGGCATTACCGATGTCCGCGCCCCGGTGGAAAAGGTTTACAACCTCATCGGGAACGTGAAAAACGTTGACTGGTGGGACAAGAACCTGAAGGAGATCAGGGTCCTCTCCTATGAAAAGGACAAGCACTCCCAGTACTACCTGGTGTACGACGCCCCCTGGCCGGTGACCGACCGTGATTTGTGCGTGGATGCCACCATCACCACCGATCCGGTCACCGGTGTGCGCAAAGTGGTTTCAGTGCCCCTGCTGAATGTCGTGCCGTTAAACCCCAACTACGTCAGGATCACCGAGTATTTTCAAACATGGCTGATCGAACCCAACGGCAAGGGGGTGGTACACCTCGTGCTGGAAGGGCATGTCAATCCGGCCGGGAGCGTGCCCGATTGGGTTTACAACATGGTGATCGCCGATACCCCGCTGAAGATCATGAGCGGGATCAAGGAGCTGCTTGAAAAAAAGTAACCGGGCGTTTACAGAACTATCACGGAATTTTCAGATCCCAGCCCGCTCGGATCAAACCGGTCGGCTTCAGAATCGTTCTCCCAGTTGGTACCGTCAATGAGATAGCGGAACTGGTATTCCTGACCGGTTGCAAGGTCAAGGGTAACGGACCAGTCACCGGTTTTCGATTTCTTCAGGGGAGTTTCCCCAAGGGTCCAGTTGTTGAAGGTGCCGACCAGAAGGACGGAAGAGGCTGATTTATACGATTCCCCCGAGAGGACGAATTTCACTTTACAAACAGGTTTTGCCTTCAAAACTTTCTTTTCAATGCTCATAATGAATTTGATTAAAAATAAAAACGGGTTCAAAGGTAAGGATATTTTTAGACCCGGAGCGCATTTTTCCCTTCCAAATGCTGTTACATGGCCTATATGCAGTTGATATATAAGTTGTTATGAGCACAGATTTAACACAATGTTAACAGGCACCGAATCCGGGAACCCAGGTATCCCTGCCCCCGCTATTTAGATTTGATTTAAATTTGCAAAAAATATCAGGTCAGATGGGAAGTGTCAAAGGAATATACAGGCTCGAAGGGATGTCGTGCGCGTCGTGTGCAGGGAGCATCCAGACCCTGTTATCGGCCACCGAGGGCATTCGTGAGGCATCGGTCAATCTTGCTTCCGAGCAGGTGATGGTCGAATACGATCCTGCCGTGATCCCGCTGGAGGCGATAACGAAGGCGGTGGAAAGCCTGGGCTTCAAAATGATCACCCGGGACCTTTCAACCGAAGAAGAGAGCGATCTGGTCACCCGGAGGCTGGGACTGCTGAAGAGACGCACGGTGGCCTCTGCGGTTCTCACCCTGCCGGTTGTCATCCTCGCCATGGTCTTTCATCATCTTCCCTATGCCAACCCTGTCATGCTGATCCTGACACTTCCGGTGCTGGTATGGTCGGGCCGGGAGTTTTTCGTCATCGCCTGGAAGCGGATGGTACACCGGTCGGCCAATATGGACACCCTGGTCGCCCTGGGTACCGGGAGCGCTTTCACCCTGAGCCTGTTCAATACCCTGTTCCCGTCGTGGCTGCGCGCACGGGGCATCGAACCGCATGTATATTATGAAGCCGCTTCGGTGATCATCACTTTTATCCTGCTCGGCCGGTACTTCGAAGAAAAGGCCAAACAAAAGACCTCGGGGGCCATCAAGCAGTTGATGGGACTGGGGGTAAAGACGGCACGCGTGGTCCGCAACGGAGTCGAGAAGGAGATGCTCATCACCAAAATCGTGAAGGGGGATGTATTGATCATCCGCCCCGGCGAAAAGATCCCGGTCGACGGTCGGGTGACTGAAGGGTTCAGCTCGGTCGATGAAAGTATGATCACGGGTGAGTCGGTGCCGGTAAACAAGTGGCCCGGAGAACGGGTGATCGGGGCGACGATCAACCATACGGGGAGCCTGACGATGGTGGCCG
>DAONFN010000301.1:0-4337 GCA_035403625.1 Bacteroidales bacterium | reverse complement strand
ATCAGCACATCAGCACATCAGCACATCAGCACATCAGCACATTAGCACATTAGCACATCAGATTCATGAACAGAGTGGTCATTACCGGAATGGGCATTTACTCGGTGCTGGGGAAGAACCTGGCCGAGGTGGAAGATTCGCTGCGCAACGGCCGTTCGGGGATCATCTTCGACCCGGTACGCAAAGAGATGGGGTTTCGGTCGGCGCTGACCGGGATGGTGGAACGTCCCCAACTGAAGGGGGTGCTTGACCGCCGTTTGCGGGTCGGCTTGCCGGTGCAGGGCGAATATGCCTACGTTTCGACGGTGCAGGCCCTGTCGCACGCCGGGATCACGCAGGACTACCTGGATGCAAACGAGGTGGGGATCCTGTTCGGCAACGACAGCTCGGCGGTTCCGGTGGTCGAGTCGGTTGATATCCTCCGGGAAAAGAAGGATACCATGATGATCGGATCGGGGTATATTTTCCAGTCGATGAATTCGACGGTTTCAATGAACCTGTCGGTGATCTTCCGGCTGAAGGGGATCAACTTCACCCTCAGCGGGGCGTGTGCCAGTGGTTCGCATGCGATCGGCCTGGCCTATCTGATGATCCGGCAGGGGCTCCAGGAGATGGTGATCTGCGGCGGAGCCCAGGAAATCAACCCCGAATCGACCGCCAGCTTCGATGCCCTTAACGCTTTTTCCACCCGGGAGGCGGAACCCATGAAAGCTTCACGCCCTTTCGACCGTGACCGCGACGGACTGGTGCCTTCAGGCGGCGCCGCGACGGTGATCCTCGAAAGTTACGAATCGGCCGTCAGGCGCGGCGCCACGATATACGGCGAGGTGATCGGCTACGGGTTTTCGTCCAACGGCGAACACATTTCCCTGCCGAATGTCGACGGACCCGCGCGGGCCATGAAGATGGCCATCCGGGACTCGGGCCTTGACCTGTCCGCCATCGGGTATATCAACGCCCACGCCACCTCGACGCCGGCTGGCGACAGCAACGAAGCCAAAGCCATCATCGAAGTGTTCGGATCGCATTGCCCGTGGGTGAGCAGCACCAAATCGATGACCGGCCACGAAATGTGGATGGGCGGCGCCAGCGAGATCGTCTATTCCACCCTCATGATGAACGGCGGGTTCATCGCCCCGAATATCAACCTGGAACATCCCGATGAGGTCACGGCAGGGATGAAGATTGCAACGGAGACGATCCCTTGCGGGTTTGACTCATTCCTCTCAAATTCATTCGGTTTCGGGGGGACCAACTCCTCGCTGATCGTCAGAAAGTTCTGAGGGACCGATTTCTTAACCAAATTTCCTTATTTTTGCATCAGATAACGAGAGAAAACGATGCAAAACGACGAGATCATCAGTAAAATCAACCAACTCCTGATCGACGAGATAGAAATTGAAGAAACCCAGATACATCCTGATGCCGACCTGAAGAACGACCTCGGCATCGACAGCCTTGATTTTGTTGATCTTTTTGTGATCATTGAAAATAATTTCGGGTTCAAGATGAAGGCCGAAGAGATGGCCGAAGTTAAGTCCTTACAGGATTTCTACAACTACATCATTCACAGAATCAACCCAAATTAACCGCCAATGGCTTCGTGGGAAGGCAAGACCCGGGGAGGGGTGTTGGGGTATCGGATATTTGTATGGACGCTGAAGTACCTGGGGCTGGGGTTTGCCTACTTCCTGCTCCGTTTTGTCGTCCTCTATTTCCTGGCTACCTCGGGCACAGCGTTTCGCTGGATCTTTCGCTTTTACCATGAACGGATGGCCTACGGGCGGATGAAGTCATTCATCAGCGTGGCCCGGAATTATTACATGTTCGGACAGATCCTGCTCGACAAGATCGCCATGCTGGCCGGATTCCGTCAGCGGTTCACCTTCGACTTCGAGGGCGAAGAGCATCTTCGCAGCATGACCGACGGGGGGTTGCTGATCAGCGCCCATGTGGGCAACTGGGAGATTGCCGGGCAGTTGCTGAACCGCCTGGAGAAGCGCATCCACATCATCCTGTTCGACGCCGAACACCGGCGCATCAAAGGATATCTTTCGGATGTCCTCAACCGGAATGTCAACTTCATCGTGATCCGCGACGATTTTTCCCATCTCCTGGAGATCCGCCAGGCCTTTGAGAACAAAGAGATCGTGGCCATGCATGGCGACCGGTTCATTGAAGGAAACCGAACGGTAACCCTCGATTTCCTTGGCAAACCGGCCGCTTTCCCCATCAGTGCGGTGAACCTGGCCGCCCGGTTCCGGGTGCCGGTTTCGTTCGTGTTCGCTGTGAAGGAGAGCCTGAGCCATTACCACTTTTACGCCACCCCGCTTCATCATGCCACGTTCACCACCCGGCTGAAGGAGAGGGAGGAGAACTTCAGGGGACTGCTCACCGTCTATATCTCGAAATTCGAGGAGATTGTGCGCCAGTATCCGCTGCAGTGGTTCAACTATTACGATTTCTGGAAACTTCCGGAACCGGCTGTACCCCTTAACCAACCCGTTGCACGACCATGAAGGGAAAAAGGCTGCTGTTCGTTTCCGCCAACCGGTACGCCAACCCGTACCCCGTTTACCCGCTGGGCATCTCCTACCTGGTGACCTACCTGCGCCAGCGACTGACTCACTACGAGTTTCGGGTCTATGACTTTAACCTCGATGCCCCCGATGCGTTCCTGCAATGCCTGGAGGAGTTCCGGCCCGATTATATCGGCCTTTCGCTGCGCAATGTCGACGATGTCAACTTCTACAGCCAGGAGAGCTTTATCAGCGGGTACCGTTCCATCGTCGACCTGGTGAGGCAACACACCCGGGTTCCGCTGATCATCGGCGGTTCGGCCTTTTCCATCTACCCGAAGGAGTTGTTTTCGCTCTTCACCCCTGATTTCGGGATCCATGGTGAAGGGGAAGAGAGCCTCTACCGGCTCCTGGTCAGCCTTGACCAGGGACAACCCGATTTTTCCATCGACGGACTTGTTTATCGTGACGAAGAGGGGGTAAGGGTAAACGGACGACAGAATTTCATCACCACCCCCGATCTCGGGTTCGACAGCGGGCTGATCGATTTCTACTGGGACAAGGCCGGGATGGTGAATGTGCAAACCAAGCGGGGCTGCCCCTACCGATGCATTTACTGCACCTACCCGCTGATCGAAGGACATAACGTGCGAACGCTCGACCCGGGCAAGATCGTGGAGACTCTGCGCCGGTTGTACGAAGAGCACCGCGTCGATTATGTATTCTTCACCGATTCGGTGTTCAACATCAGCAACACCTTCAATGTGGAACTGGCCCGCAAGATGATCGCCTCAGGGTTGCCGATGCACTGGGGCGCCTATTTCTCCCCGCATAACCTCTCCTATGAAAACCTGAAATTATTCGCCGATGCCGGGCTGACGCACATTGAGTTCGGCACCGAATCGCTCTCCGATACCACGCTCAAAAACTACGGGAAACACTTCACTGTCGATGAGGTGGTAAGGGTTTCCGATGACTGCAATAAAGCCGGCATATACTTCTGCCATTTTATGATCATCGGCGGTTACGGGGAAACGGAGCAGACCATCGACGAGAGTTTTGAAAATTCGAAAAGGATCGCCAACACGGTTTTCTTCCCCTTTGTCGGGATGCGGATCTACCCGGGCACGGAACTGCACCGGATCGCGATCGGACAGGGAATCGTCGATGCGTCGGACAGGCTCCTGGAGCCGGTTTATTACATATCACCGGGAATCGACTACGATTCCCTGAAGGAACGGGCGGCAAAAACCGGGCGCCGCTGGGTCTTTGCCGACGAGGATGTTGCAACGGCGATGAACATGCTCCGGAAACGCAAAAGAAAAGGATCGTTATGGCACCATCTCAAGACATAAATATCCCCCAGCGCCCGCCGATGGTGATGGTGGACCGCCTGGTGGAGGTATCGGAGGTGGTGACGGTCACCGCTTTCGTCATCCGTCCGGATAATATCCTCGTCGAGGATGGTCTCTTCCGTGAGCCCGGCCTGATCGAGAATATGGCCCAGTCGGCTGCGGCGGGTACCGGTGCCCGGTCGGTCGGTCCCGGCGAAGAAGCCCCCGTTGGGTTCATCGGCGGTATCCGGCACCTGGAGATCTCGGCATTCCCAAAAGTCGGGGAAGAGATCACCACACGGGTCACCGTCCTCCACAACGTGATGGAGGCCGCCGTAGTTCAGGCAGAGGTCTTCCTGGCCGGCCGTTGCATTGCCTCCTGCGAAATGAAAATATTTTTAAAAGTAACAACCAGCTAACCAAAGAAGTATGGACGAAAACCAGAATCCCGTATACTCGGATAAACGGCACGGTCAGTACCGCG
>DAONFN010000300.1:0-4377 GCA_035403625.1 Bacteroidales bacterium | reverse complement strand
GGAACCTGCTCAGTATAATATAGTTTGAACTATACTTCGGCTGAAAAGCACTCAAAGCATTTCTACCTACAACATGCTCAGTATATTAAGAAATCAACAGTTGATTATATCGGATACTACTCTCTTTATGTTGCCTCTTCAACCCGATTCCAGCTACCATATTTTCAACCACGCAAATGGATTTGAAGATTTATTCAGGTGTGAAGGCAATTATTGGTTCTTTCTTCAAAAGTATCAGTTATATATAGAACCGATTGCCGAAACCTACGCATATTGTCTGATGCCCAACCACTTCCACCTGGTTATCCGAATACGTAAACGGGAAGTGATAGAAGGATTGGTTGCTAATAACTTTCCTAAAGTTTCAAACTTTGGGAAAGTTATCGGTGACCGCGAAATAGAAAAGTATCTTTCAAAACAATTTGCCAACCTGTTCAGCTGCTACACTCAATCATTCAATAAAGTATATAACCGGATGGGCTCTCTGTTTATTAAGAACTTTAAACGGGAATTAATTGAGGATAAAAAATATTTTCTGACAACTGTAGCCTATGTCCATCGCAATCCTATACATCACGGCTTTTGCAGGACATACGAAGAATGGCCTTATAGTTCGTATCGCCAGATAACGGAGGGAATTAAATCAGATCTTCGAACCGAATCGGAGAAGCTGATGAAAATGACATTGGGCCTCGATGAATTTATAAAACTTCACCGGCAATCTTTGCGGATTATTTTAGATGATATAATCGCAG
This sequence comes from Bacteroidales bacterium, assembly GCA_035403625.1. Taxonomy (GTDB): domain Bacteria; phylum Bacteroidota; class Bacteroidia; order Bacteroidales; family FEN-979; genus CAIVAT01. The sequence goes on along the minus strand of DAONFN010000300.1, from coordinate 3,622 downwards.
ATGATTCCACAACAGCTTGAATTATTTGAATTTTAGCCTTTTTTAAAACGAAAAAACCGACCGCTCATGGGAAAGTGGTCGGTAAAAATACCTGAGTTTTTATTTCTGTTAGCAGTGGAAAACGAAACAGCACTAAGCACGCACAACGATCCTCGTTGTGATTGTCATGCCGAAGGCACGATCCGCAAGCAAATTTCATAAATTGTTTTACCGGGGAATCTTACTTTTGCAATCCAAAATCGCCGCTAACAAACTTTTAATCTTGTTGGCGGCTTAAGTTGTTTTCTATTCTATGGAAAAAGACTCGTCTTCACCCGGTTCCGAAATGGAACCCGGCATTTCTGCATCTGAATTGCTCTTACGTTACAGTGAATCAGAAGAAGTAAAAGCAATCGCAACATTGCTTTCACCTGGTGACGATAACGCCGGAGCCCGGGCAAGGATTCATCTTGACGGACTGGCCGGATCATCGGCATCATTGCTCTCAGCTTCTCTCTTTTCGGATCTTCCGGTAATCCACGTGATTGTCCTGGCTGATAAAGAATCGGCCGTATATTTCTGCAACGACATCGAGAGCCTTTTAGGCGAGTCGGATTTCAGTTTTCACAAGAAACGGGTGCTGTTATTCCCTACATCTTATAAAAGGCCCTACGAAGTTGAAAAGACCGATAACAGCAATGTACTGATGCGGACGGAAGTGCTCAAGAGGATCAGCACCCGTGCCCGGAATACCCTTATCGTTACATACCCGGAGGCGCTTTCGGAGAAGGTGATCACCAAAGGTTACCTGGAGAAGGCAACCCTTAAGCTGAAACGGGGGGAAACGGTAGATCTCGATTTCATGTATGACCTCCTCGACCAGTATGGCTTCGAGCGTGTCGACTTCGTGGCCGAACCCGGACAGGTAGCACTCCGGGGAGGAATCATCGACGTCTTCTCTTATACCAACGACTATCCCTACCGGCTCGAGTTTTCGGGCGACCTGGTAGATTCCATCCGTTCATTTGACCCGGTTTCACAACTATCGAAAGATAAACTGGATCATATCACCATTGTTCCCAACGTGCAGGACCGTTTGCTCCAGGAAAAGAGGGTATCATTCCCCGATTTTCTCCCGGCCGACTCGATTCTTTGGCTCTATGATACCGCTTTTACCCTGGATAAGCTTGAACAGGAATTTCAGAAAGCGAAAATGGCCTTTGAGAGCCTGCAGCAGGGGCCGGTCAGCCACCTTGAACCGGAAGAGCTTTTCATCGGTAAGGAAATGTTCCAGCGCACTCTGCTCAATTTCCACCTCATCGAATTCGGGAAACACCCGTCGTTCGTGCCTGATCTCAGACTGGAATTCAATATTGCGCCCCAGCCTTCGTTCAACAAGAATTTCGACCTGTTGCTCGCAAACCTATTGGAGAATACGGAAAACGGTATCAGGAACGTCATCCTGGCCGACAATCCCAAGCAGGTAGAACGTATCTATTCCATTCTCGACGACCTGGTGAAAAACAGGGGAGGAGAACAGGAGCCTGAAGTCAGCGTGATCAACCTTTCCCTCCATGAAGGTTTCATCGACCGCAAACGAGGGCTGGCCTGCTATACCGACCATCAGATCTTCGAACGATATCATAAGTACCATCTTGCCGAGAGCTTCAGCGGGAAGCAGGCACTCACACTGAAAGAGCTGTATGACCTGAAACCGGGTGACTATGTGACCCACATCGACCATGGCGTCGGCAGGTACGACGGGCTGGAGAAGATCAACAACAACGGCAAATGGCAGGAGGCGATCCGTATCATCTATGCCCACGATGACCTGCTGTATGTGAGCATCCACTCCCTGCACCGTATCTCCAAGTATTCCGGTAAGGAAGGTTATATGCCCTCGCTCGACCGGCTGGGTTCCAATTCCTGGAACAAGCTTAAGGCTAAGACCAAAGCCAGGGTTAAAGATATCGCCAAGGACCTGATCAAGCTGTATGCAGAGCGGAAATCGTCCGACGGCTTCGCGTTTATGCCGGATACTTACCTTCAGCATGAACTGGAGGCATCCTTCATTTACGAAGATACTCCCGACCAGGTGAAATCGACCCAGGATGTGAAACGCGATATGGAAGCTTCTCATCCCATGGACCGGCTTGTATGCGGCGACGTGGGCTTTGGCAAGACGGAAATTGCCATCAGGGCCGCATTCAAAGCGGTAAACGACAGCAAGCAGGTAGCCCTGCTGGTCCCTACCACCATCCTGGCGCTTCAGCATTATAAGACCTTCAGCGAACGGTTGAAGGAGTTTCCCTGTAAGGTGGATTATCTGAACCGCTTCAGGTCGTATCAGCAGCAAAAGCAAACACTCCGCGATCTGGAGGCAGGCAAGGTCGACATTCTGATCGGAACACACAGGCTTTTAAGCGCCGATGTTAAATTCAAAGACCTGGGACTGATGATCGTCGATGAAGAGCAGAAATTCGGTGTAGCTGCCAAGGAAAAACTGAAGCAGATGAAGGTGAACGTGGATACGCTAACGCTCACGGCCACTCCGATCCCGCGGACACTGCAGTTCTCCCTGATGGGTGCCCGCGACCTGAGTGTTATCAATACCGCACCACCTAACCGATACCCGGTACAAACAGAGCTGCATCCCTTTAATGAAGAGGTGATCCGCGATGCCATCATGTATGAACTTTCCAGAGGGGGGCAGGTATTCTTTGTGAACAACAGGATCCAGAATATCATGGAGATTGCCGGTCTTGTTGCACGGATCGTTCCGGATGCCCGGATTGCCGTCGGGCACGGACAAATGGAGGGACCGAAGCTGGAACGGGTGATGCTGGGATTTGTCGAGGGAGAATACGATGTGCTGGTTTCCACTACCATTGTTGAATCAGGCCTTGATATCCCCAACGCCAATACCATCATCATCAACGATGCCCATCATTACGGTCTGAGCGACCTGCACCAGTTGCGGGGACGGGTAGGGCGCGCCAACCGAAAGGCCTTCTGTTATCTGCTAGCACCTCCTGCCAGTGTCCTGACCGACGAAGCCCGGAAGCGGCTGAAGGCCATTGAAGAATTCTCCGAAATCGGCAGCGGCTTCAATATCGCCATGCGCGACCTCGATATCCGCGGTGCGGGAAATATTTTAGGAGCTGAACAAAGCGGCTTCATCACCGAAATTGGCTTCGAAATGTATCAGAAGATCCTCGATGAGGCCATGCATGAGCTGAAAATCAGCGAGTTCAGCGACCTTTATCCGGAAGAGACGCAAAAGGAATTTGTGCGTGACTGCCAACTGGAAACAGACCTGGAGATCCTTATCCCGGACGATTATATCGCCAATATCACGGAAAGGCTCAGCCTTTACAAAGAACTGGATAACACTGAATCGGAAGAAGCCCTGCTGGCCTTCCAGGATCGAATGATCGACCGTTTCGGACCGGTGCCCCCGGAAACGCAGGAACTCTTTAATGCTATCCGCCTGCGAAGGCTTGCCAAAGAACTGGGAATGGAAAAACTGGTGCTGCGCAACGGATTGATGACAGGTTACTTCGTCACTGACCAGCAATCACCTTATTTCCAGTCGGATATATTCACGCAGGTGCTGAAATATGTCCAGGCAAACGCTGCAACA
>DAONFN010000299.1:0-4379 GCA_035403625.1 Bacteroidales bacterium | reverse complement strand
CGTAGCCGGGTTTTCCCAGGAGGGCGAACATGTTCTTTTTATATGCTTCCACGCCGGGCTGGTCGAACGGGTTCACTCCAAGGGTATAGCCGCTCAGGGCACAGGCAAACTCGAAGAAGTAGATGAGCTCACCCAGGTGGTGCTCGTTCATCGTCGGCAGGCCGAGGGTCATTACGGGCACTCCGCCGTCGACATGGGCCAGGAGGGTTCCGAGCGCGGCCATACGGTTCACTTCCGACAGGGGCATGCCGGTGAGGAAGTTGAGGCCGTCGGCGTCGCCGGGATCAGCCGGCACGGCCAGTGTTCCTGCCGTATGGCTGATTGAGAGCACCGTCTCGAACAGGTTTCTTTTTCCTTCCTGGATATACTGCCCCATGGAATGCAGATCGGTGGTAAAATTGACGCCAGCCGGGAAGATGCCCTTGTGCTCTTTCCCTTCGCTCTCGCCATACAGTTGTTTCCACCATTCCACCAGGCTCGCCAGTCCGGGTTCGTAGGCAGCAAGGATCTCGATGGAAAAGCCGGCCTGGAGAAGCATATTCCGGGCGGCTGCATATTGTACGCAGGGGTTGACGGCGGGATCGTCGGATTGCAGGGCAAGGGTACGCATGGCCCGGGCTCCCTCCAGCAGTGCGCGGATATCGAAACCGGCCACGGCGATGGGCAGAAGCCCGACCGGGGTCAGCACCGAAAAGCGTCCGCCGACATCGTCGGGGATCACATAGCTGGTGTACCCTTCGGCGTCGGCCAGGTTTTTCAGGGCCCCGCGTGAGGCGTCGGTAACGGCGAAGATCCGCTCCCGGGCTCCCTCCTTCCCGTACTTTTTCTCTAAGTGCTGCCGGATCAGCCGGAAGGCGACTGCCGGTTCGGTGGTGGTGCCCGACTTGGAGATCACGGCAACGGCATAGTCGTTGGCATCCAGCAGCCGGAGGAGGCGGGCATGGTATTCTCCGCTGAGGTTCTCACCGGCGAAGACCACTCGTGGCGCATCCGTGTCGGAACGGTAAGGCAGGAACGGATCGCCCAGGGCATCGATCACGGCTTTCGAACCCAGGTACGACCCCCCGATGCCGATGACCACAAATAATCGGGCCATCTTGCGGATCCTGGAGGCGTCGTCGAGGATCCGGGAAACAAGCGCTTCCTCCTGAAGGGGAAGGTCGATCCAGCCGAGAAAATCGTTTCCCTTGCCGGTCCGGGCGATCAGATCGCGATGGCACTGCTTTACCCGGTCGTACACCGGTTGCCACTCACGGTCGGCGAGGAACGATTGAATATGGGAAATACCGAGTTCGATGTTTTTCATTCGGAGGGGTGTTGGCATCCCGAAATACCGGGAGGAGAAGTTAAAAAAAAGGTGTGCCGGCACATGGGCGGGCACACCTGAAACCAATAAACAATTCCGAAGAACTTGCGGGCACTTGTTATCTGCTGTGAAACAAAGGCCTTTCATTAAAACCTGCTCCGCAAAAGTAGTATGAATGCAGTTTCCGGAATGTTAAGGAAACTTAATTTACGTTAAATTTTGTTAAATGCACTCTGCCGGAATTGGGTACCTTTGCCGGTATGAACCGGAGGATCATCATTCTCACGATCATTATCATGACCCTGGCCCTGATGGGGCTGATGGGAATCCAGATCTATTGGATCCAGAGCGCCTCGGCCATCAAGGAGGCCAATTTCCGCCGTAACGTCAACGAGGCGATGGCGAAGGTGGTGCAAAAGGTGGAACGGATGGAACGGGCAAAGGCAATGGAAAGCACCCCGTACGACCGTGTACTCAGCCTGAGCCGCCACCTGCCATACGACAGCATCCTCACCTACCGCGAGTTGGATTCGCTGATCAGGATCCACCTGAATATCAGGGGTGTGGAGACCCCGTTTGAGTTCTGCATCTACAAGCCCGAGTTGCAGGAGTTCCTCATGGAAAAATCGTCAAACCTGCGCAAGGACCTGATCGAAAAAGGGAGCGCTTACATTCTGTTTCAGGCCGACATCTACTCCAGTCCGGAGTACCTGCTCATTTATTTTCCGAAAGAGAAACAATTTCTGCTCACCGAGCTGTGGGGCATGCTGCTGATCTCGATCATCCTGATCATCGTGATCGTCTCCGCTTTCGTGTATACCATTTCCATCATCTTCCGTCAGAAGCGGCTTTCGGAGATCAAGAACGACTTCATCAACAACATGACCCACGAGTTCAAGACCCCGATCTCAACCATTTCGCTGGCCTGCGAGGCGTTGTCGGACCATGATCTGCGGAACTCCGGCGAATTCCTGGACACTTACCTGGGCATGATCAGCGAGGAGAACAAGCGATTGTCGGTGATGGCGGAGAAGATCCTGCAGACGGCGGTGATCGAGAAAGGCCAGCTGAAGATGAAGAAGGAGCGGATCAACCTGCATGAGATCATCACCGACGTGATCAAGAATCTGCGGATCCAGGTCGAGATCAAGGACGGCGAGATCAAGCGCAGGCTCAAGGCGGGCCGACCCGAGATCGAGGGCGACCGGGTGCACATCACCAACCTGGTTTACAACCTGCTCGACAATGCCAACAAGTATTCCCCGAAACGTCCGCTGATCCTGATCACCACGGAGAATTCGGGACAGGGGATCGTAATGACCATCACCGACAACGGGATCGGGATCAGCAAGAACGAACAGAAGAAGATCTTCGACAAGCTCTACCGGGTACCGACCGGCAACATCCATGATGTACGCGGTTTCGGGCTCGGGTTAAGTTATGTCAAGGCCATCGTGGAGGAGCACCGTGGAAAGATCAGCGTGGAGAGTGAGGTGAACCGTGGGACAACCTTCCGGGTCTTCCTGCCTTTTGTGATCAAAGAATAAAAGTTGTAATTTGGCCGTAATTTTCGAAAACGCCGATGGAAAAGAACCCAATCCGTTTGCTCCTGGCGGAAGATGACCGCAACCTCGGAAGCATCCTGAAGAATTACCTGGATGCCAAGGGGTACGCCACCACCCTGTGTGTGAACGGGCAGGAGGCGGTGGAGTCATTTTTGCGCAAGGAGTTTGACATCTGCATCCTCGACGTTATGATGCCGGTGAAAGACGGTTTTGCCGCAGCGGAGGAGATCCGGGCGGCCAACCGTAAAGTGCCGATCCTCTTTCTGACAGCCAAGACACTCCAGGAAGACAAGTTGAAAGGGTTCGAGATCGGCGCGGACGATTACATCACCAAGCCGTTCAGCATGGAGGAACTTCTTCTCCGGATGCAGGCTATCCTGCGTCGGATGGAGGAGAATCCGAAGACGGTGGCACCCGACAATATCTTCCAGATCGGGAACTATGTATTCGATTACAACCGGCAGTCGCTGACCCTGCGCAACATGGAACAGAAGCTGACATCGAAGGAAGCAGGCCTGCTTAAACTGCTGTGCCTTCATGCCAATGACACGCTCGACCGTCATACCGCCCTGAAGGAGATCTGGCATGCCGACAGCTATTTCAATGCGCGGAGCATGGATGTGTACGTAGTAAAGCTGCGGAAGTACCTGAAGGATGACCCGCGGGTGGAGTTGCTCAACGTGCATGGCGTCGGTTTCAAGCTGGTAATGAACATCTGACCGGATGAAGGACCCCGTACGTCTTTTTATCGTTCCCACTCCCATCGGGAATCTCGAGGACATCACCTTCCGCGCAGTCCGAATCCTGAAGGAGGTTGATTTCATCCTGGCCGAGGATACGCGGACTTCAGGAAAGCTGCTCCAGCATTACGGGATCGACAAGAAAGTGATCGCCCACCACCAGTTCAACGAACATCGTACGGTTGAGGCTGTCACCGACCGTCTCCGGTCGGGTGCGACCGGTGCCCTGATCAGCGATGCGGGAACTCCGGCGATCTCCGACCCCGGGTTTTTACTGGTCCGTGCCTGCATCCAGGCCGGGATCGTAGTGGAATGCCTTCCGGGACCGACGGCGCTGATCCCGGCCCTGGTCAATTCTGGGATTGCCTGCGACCGTTTCCTTTTCGAAGGGTTTTTACCGCATAAAAAGGGGCGGGAAAGCCGGTTGGCCGGACTGGCAGAGGAGCGGCGAACCATGATTTTCTATGAATCGCCGCACCGGGTGGCCAAAGCCCTGGCCCGTTTTGCGGAAGTATTCGGGGAAGAAAGACCGGCCTGCGTTTCCCGCGAACTGACCAAGATCCACGAGGAAAATGTCCGGGGGACGTTGAAGGAACTCGCTATATATTTTGCGGGGAAAGCGGTAAAGGGAGAGATTGTGATCGTGGTGGCCGGGAAAGAGACCTGATCAGGTCCGGCTCACGATTTCGAAGGATTGATAATCCTTCAGTTGCCCCTCTCCAATGTGTACGTTTTCAACCCTGGCTCCAATGGGTCCTTTTTTACACC
>DAONFN010000298.1:0-4385 GCA_035403625.1 Bacteroidales bacterium | reverse complement strand
CGAGCAGTGTAGTTTGATATTCATTGGCAATCTGCCTTCCACCTCCCTCTCCAAAAAGGAAGTACTTTTCTTCCGGATGTTTTTCGGGAGAGAACCACGACATATTCTCCACCACTCCAAATAAGGGAACTTTAATCTCCGGGTTTGCGAACATCGAAGCGGCTTTCCGCACATCGTTTAAAGCAATGCCCTGCGGAGTGGTCACAATGATGGCACCGGCAAGCTCCAGTTTCTGCACGATCGTCAGCTGGATATCACCTGTACCCGGAGGCAAATCCACCACCATATAATCCGTTTCTCCCCAGGATGTATTTTCAAACAACTGGGTCATCGCACTGGATGCCATTGGTCCGCGCCATATCAGGGACTGGTGTGGCTCAACAAAAAAACCGATCGACATGATTTTAACCCCGAATTTCTCAATGGGAAAGATCATTTCCTTATCACCCAGGGCGGTCACAGCCGGTTGTACCGATTCCACACCAAACATCCGGGGAATCGTCGGACCATATATATCAGCATCGACCAACGCGGTGCGATAACCGTTTCTTGCCAGTGATACAGCCAGGTTGGCTGCAACCGTCGACTTACCCACACCTCCTTTGCCCGAAGCGATTACAATGATTTTTCCGACTCCTTCCAAATGGAGCTTTTCGAATAATTCTGCCATAATTATTTTTTTGTCAAAGGTAATGAACATTTGTTCACCAACACCCCTCTTTCACTTCCCTACATATTCGTCAATAAAAATTTCGTAAGGCAAGACGAGCACATTCTTCCATCATCGGACAGAAATATGGATACTTTTGGATACGTAATCATGGTGATGATCACCGAAACTCTATAAGGAGGTTGCCTGTGGTAAAATCAAATCAATAATCAAATGGATATGAACCTATTAACCGTAGCACTATTGATCCTGACCGGACTTATTGCCGGCGTCTTCGGAGGTATGTTCGGCGTTGGCGGAGCCATTATCATGATCCCGGCCATGGTGTATCTGCTGGGTATGGACCAGCATACTGCCCAAGGGACCAGCCTGGCGGTCATGCTTCCTCCCATTGGGCTTTTCGCCGCTTACAATTATTATAAAGCCGGACAGGTAGATATCTGGTATGCATTGATTATCGCCCTGGCCTTTATGGCAGGGGGTTACTTCGGATCGAAGATCGCCCTGTCACTTCCGGAAAACCTGATGAGAAAGGTCTTTGCAATCATTCTGATATTCACAGCACTCAAACTGTTCTTCTCGAAAAGTTCCGGGGCGATCGACTGAGCGTGTCGGTCGCATGACCTGCCCCAATCATTCCTGGCTGATTGCGGTAATTCCATCCATTTACTTCAGAGCGATTGAAAAAGAAATGATAAGTAGACTGTCTCATTATCTGAGGCAGCCTCCTTATCACTTTTTCAATTCTGTTCAGATGAACAGGATGAGTTTACAGCTTGATCATTTTGATGGTTTGTGTCCCTGTAGCCGTTCTCACCTTTACAAAGAAGATTCCTGATGACAGCTGATCGATAGAAATAGTCGGGAATGCTTCATAGGTTTCTGAATGAACCACCAGGATACCCGACATGTTATAAACCTCAACGATATTGGGTGCTGTGTCTTGCGCAGGGGGAATATTGATCGAAAATTGATCTGTTGCCGGGTTAGGCCAGAGTTTAAGTTCCGGAGCGGAACCCGGCGTGCCGGCGAGCGGCTGGTCAATATTGTAACCAGTCATTGCAGGGGATATCGATTTCAAAGGAGGCAGGCAATAGATTCCCGTGGTGGTGATATATGCATATAAATATCCGGCCAGATCAACCTTTGTGCCGGGAAGCAACCGAATGGTCTCACCGGCGATCAGGGTTACGTTACCCGTTGGGGTGACGATAAAAACTTCGGGTGTCCCGGCTACAAGGATGGAATCGGTTGCATTGAAACAGGTGTCGCCGGAAATGGTTCCAGTCAGCGAGATCGTGGGAGGAATCCCCACCGTTGTCATGAACGTCTTGTCCTCTCCGTAGGCCGTCCCTGCCTGGTTGGTAGCAACCACCCGGTAATGGTACAGCAGGTTTTCGGAAAGACCGGAAACAGAGACGGAAACAGGTGTCGCTGCAATGCCGTTAACCGGACTCTGGTTGGCATCCACGGTCGAACCATACATGGTGCTGGCGCCATATTCAAAACTGACAGTCGTTGTTGAGTTGTTTGCATTGACACTCCCGCTTAGCACTGCGGATGATCCGGTTATTTCAGACGCCACCGTGGTCACCGCTTCGGGTTGGATCGCCAGTGTATTCATCGTTAGATCGCTGCCATAAAATGCACCCTGGGAATTCGCTCCTTTGGCGCGGTAATGGTAGGTCGAATTTGGAACCAGTCCGCTGACTTCTGCATTGATCTGAATCTCCGGAAATCCGCTGATGGAAGAAGGAACCGCCGGAATTTCGCTGCCATACGATGGAGTCAGCCCGTATTCAAACCCCGGGGTTATTGCAGGATTATTGTTGGCATTGGCTGTACCATTGAACACCCCGCCGGTGCCTGTTACTGAAGTCGCCGGGAGAGTGTTCATCCTGGGTTCGATGTTGATCTCATAGGCTCCCATGTCGGGCGGATTCTGACGGGATACACCCATGAAATCGATGCTGACTTCCGGTACTACAATTCCCACGTTGTTCACACCGCCTGAATTCGGGATAAAACTTGTTGTGCCCGGGAACCGCGGGTCAATCGTCAGGGAGTGTGAATCCTGCAAGGTAAGTGCCTGCCAGTTTGCCAGTGTCGGCTGGGCGGAACCCCAATAACCGATATTGGGGTTAGTGCCATCGATGAAGTAATCATTGTAGTCGATGACCGTAAAAGGAGACGTAGTCCCGGCGTTGTATATGGCGTATGTTTTAATATTGGTGTTCGTGGCGGAGGGAGTCAGGGAGTTTTCGAAGATGTTGTTCCGCAGATCAAGTGAAACAATGCCGGAATTGACATAGATACAAGCCGCAAAGGTGGTAGCTGTCGGATGGAGGTAGGCTCCTTCAAACCGGATGGTGTTGTAATAAATTTTGGCATTGCCACCGGTTCCGAACTGGATCCCTACGGGTTTCCTTGCTGATTTGATGTTGTAAATCAGGTTATTGGATATTTCCGTTACCGTTGACGCATCGCTGGCATAGTAAATCCCCCAGTTTGACAGATCTGAAGTCCCGGTATAATAAAAGTCGTGAATTTTATTGCGGGTGATCTTCGTATGGGTGGATCCGCCAAATAAGTAAATCCCGGCTTGTCCGTAATTGGAGTTTCCTTCCGGCGCTCCGAAAATGTCATTGTTCTCGATCAGAAGACTGTCTACACTGATGCAGGTAATGGCCCTGTAACTGACCGATGATCCGGCTGTTTCAGATCCGATGGTGTTGTTGATGATCTTCCCGTTACTGGAAATGCCGGCGGTGCCACCCCTATAATAAATCGCCCAGCGTACGCTGCAGATGAGGTTGTTGTCGATGGTGACATTGTCGTGGTCACCGCCGGTGCTACCCAATTCAAAGGCGATGCCGAACGTGTTGTTGGATATTTCGGGTTTATTGCGAATAATGCAGTTCTTTATGGTGCAGAATTTGGCGCCGTCACCATTGTTGCTGAAAAAGCCGATGGTATAGGAATTACTCGCACCGTTAGTGTTTTCAAGGGCAAGACTGCGGTCCGATCCACCTGAATTACTGCCATCGATCGTGACAAAATCGGCCCCGCTGATTTTTATAATTCCTTCCGTGCTCGTTCCTGTGATCACCGGTGAAATTCCCGCTAACGGCCTTATGGTCAGCGTGTTTGACGAACTCAGACCAACGGCTGGATTAATGGTGATGGGGAAGGTTTCCGAAGGATAACTATTATCATATAATTCAAAAACAACCGGCCCTGTAAGTTCGCTGCCGTTGAGTGTATTAACTGCAGCCGTCAGGGTCTCGAAGGTCTGACCGATTCCGACGGGAAATATTCCGGAAATGGATGGGATGACCCGGTAGCTCATCGGGGTTGTGGGTGGAAGACAGTATGGGGGATCCGCCGAAAAGCCTGTGGTGCCGGCACCCGGAAAACCGCTCACATTTGCCGTAGCTGCATTGTCTTGTGCCGCAATATAATAGTACACGGTGTCACCCATGACAACACCGGCTCCAAAAGTGAAAGTGAACAAGTTACTGCCGGAAGTCGTGGCTACTGTTGCATTCCAGGTTCCGTTGCGACTGACTTTCCAGTATAATCGAGGCATTCCTCCTGGTGTCTGGTTGATGCCGGTTGCGTCGGTAATAGTTGCTGTAATGTTTCTGGGCTGGATGGAGGAGGTGTTGGCCAACGGGGTGCAAACGATCACGGGAGGAACGATGTCGTTCGTTTT
>DAONFN010000297.1:0-4401 GCA_035403625.1 Bacteroidales bacterium | reverse complement strand
ATGTTGATGGTATCGCTGAGCTGGCAGTCGGGCTCGGAGGTGGAAACCCAGTAGGTGCCGGGGGAGTGAACCCAGATGGACGATGAAGTGGCCCCGGTGCTCCACACGTAAGTATTCCAACCATATCCGGCATCGAGAAATACGCTGTCGCCCGGACATATTTTCCTGTCATTCCCAAGGTTGAGAGAGGATATATCCGAAAAATAGGCAAATTTATCAAAGTTACCGGTCGGCATTACGGCGTAGGAATGGAGCGGAACAAAGAACCTTCCCAGTGAGTTTGTGATCTTTACCCGGAAAAAATATTCCCCGTTTCCGATCCCAAAACCACCCCATCCCCATTTCCCGCCTGTACCCGGAACGGAGAGTAAAACATTGATAGCCATGGAAGAGGGATCGAAGGTAAATCCTTCCAAAATGGCCATTTTTGCTACGACATAAACCATCCAGTTGTGCCAGGGGGCGCCGGGAGGGGTACTGGTAATGGTCGCCCTTCTTGATCCGTGACATTCGAGCGGAGGAATTACGCTTTCAGAGGCCTGGAACGAATGATATGGAAGGGTCAGTTCCTTTTCCGCCCCCGAAAATTCAAGGATAGATACAGGTTTGTTTGAAGTGATATAGGCCGCTATACCAATCGCATTAACGTTCGTATCGGTAAAAGAAAACACAGCACTTTCCCCCTGATTTATAACCCTGGTCTGAACAGAAAGGCTGTCATTAAACGTGATATGGGTGCCGTCCTCATAGGCATAAGCCAGTATCATTGTTTTGGAAGGCGGAAGTGACATGGCCAATGCAATAAATTCATTCCCGGCAAGATGTTCCGGGATGATCTGCTCCCCGGCCAGGTCGAAAGCCGTTTCGTCATATCCGGGGATAAACACGGCATCATCGGTAACCGTAATGGCGATGGGCTTTGTAGAATTTACTTTCGTCCCGCCCAGGTGCTGTGTCGAATCTCCGGATACCGCCCGGCCGCTCCAGGTCTGCCCCCGGTTCAAGAGCAGTGTATATGGCACCTGGGCTGTATGACCTTCAATACCTCTCTCCGGAATGACCGTGACCAGCGTAGAATCTTCTGTTGCTACAATATCGAAGGAATTTCTTGCAGGCGGAGAACAGTAAGGATAATTGGAATAATGATGCTGTGCCGGGATGATAAAACTAGTTCCCAGCGCGTCTTTTCCTGCCAGGGTATAAGTAGCTGCGTTGTAGGGTGATTGAATTTCATACGCGGCGGTGATCCTCCGGTTTGAAACAGCTCTCAATCCGAAGTTCAATACCGAATCGGCAGGCTTATTCTCGATCATTTCCAGGTAGGGAGTCAGAATAACCACTTCGGCCGAATCATTCTCAACCGTACAGGTGATGGGAGTAAACAGGGGATTGGCCGGTTGATCGATGGTGACGTCAGCCGGGCCTTCGTCCGTGGTGAAGTATATGCTGATCGGGCTGTTGAGATTGGTCAGAGAGAGAGAACTGGGTGGAATGGTCTGATGCGTCACCGCCGGCGCGGCAAACCAGAATTCGTAGTTACCCGATGCAAAGAAGCCCACCGTCACCGTCAACGTGAAGGGCATCAACGCGGAGCATCCGTTGGTATCATTATAGTTCACCCGCACCCATTGCGGGCCTGCCGTGTTCCACCGGATGGATATGGAGTCATCGCCTGCGCCGCCACCCGACACCAGGACGCCACCCGGCGAGAAGGTCCACTGGTAGCTGATCATCCCCGAAGCAGTCGTGTAGGTGCAAACGGCACCGGTGGCGGCCGAGGCGGGGCCGCTGATCAAGGGAACCGGCCGGGGCGATACTGTCACAAACAGCGAATCGGGCGGTCCCGCATCGTTGCACTTGTTCACGCCCCTCACCGTGATATAGCCGGATTCGGCCGCATCGCTGAAGGTAACCGTGATGGATGGGGTCCCGAATCCCGCGGTAATGGTGACTCCCAACGGCAGGCCCCACTGATAGAAGACGGCATGAGGCAGTGCCGAAGTGGAAACAACAACGCCGGTTGTGTTCCGGCATGTCGAATCAGGACCGGCGATGGGCTGGGCGGCTGCGATCGGCCAGCATTCGATGAACTTCTGAAGGTAGGCATCCTGCATTCCTCCGCCAAAAACCGGCTGATGCGAGCCGGCAGTTCCGATCCCGGTCAGCGACTGTGTATTTCCCTGCAGGAAGATCGTATCATCGGCCAGGTAATTACATGAACCGCCCGTCTCATAGGAAGTTCCCCCGAAGTATGTCCCCCACTGACGCACCCCATCCTGGCTGATCTTGACCAGGAAGGCATCATAGTTCCCGTTTGAAGCAGGTTGATAGGAACCGGCGGTGGCAATATTGTCGGTTGACTGCGTGCTGCCCGATACTAAAAAGTCACCGTCCCCTCCTTCGGCATAGCCGGTGACTTCATCGGTGAGTGATCCTCCGTAATAGGTTCCCCAGATCCGCTGACCGGCACTGGTAAACCGGGCGATAAAACCGTCCTGGTCTCCGGCCAGCGCCGGTTGGTGGCAGCCCGGGCTTGATATGTTTGTCGAAGATTTGGTCCAGCCTACCAGTGCCACGTCGCCGGAGGCGGTCACTTTGCAGTTCAATCCCTGGTCGGATTGGTCTCCGCCGTAATAGGTACCCCATAGCCGCTGGCCGTCGGGGCGGAACGCGACCAGGAAAGCGTCGTTCATGCCACCATACACCTCCTGCCAGGCACCCGGCGTTGCAATATTCGTGGCAGAGTTGGTGGTACCCGCAGCATAGATATTCCCGGCAGTATCTGCGGCACATCCGTTGAACCAGGTCGTAATTCCGCCGGAATAATAGGTACCCCACTGCCTCACCCCGCTGCTGTCGAATTTTGCCAGGAACCCGGCCATCCCGCCGATGCTGGTCTGGAATGCGCCGGGAGTGGCAATTCCCGTATCCGAACTGGTCTGCCCGGCAAGAAAAATATGCCCCCACCGGTCAGTGGTAACGGCACTGCTGTTTCCCCAGAGTAGATCGTCTCCCTGCCCCCCGTAATACGTGGCCCACAGCCGTTCGCCCTCCTGACTGAACTTTGCCAGGAAGACATCCCACCCACCCGGGAATCCTCCGAAGGTCGTCTGGTGGGCTCCCGGGGTGGCGATCCCGGTGTCGGAAGCCGTTTCTCCGGCCAGATAGATACGACCGTGGATATCTACGGTAACGGCCATGCCCCGTTCATCCCCGGTAAACGAACCTGCATAATAGGTTCCCCACCGCCGGGTTCCGCCAGGGGTCAACTTGGCCAGGTAAGCCCGCCAGTTGGATCCGAAAAAGGTGGACTGGTAGGCTCCGGCCGTGGCGATATTATCGGGCGATTTGGTTATACCGGCGAGAAAGATGTTCCCGGCGTAATCCACCGCTGATCCATATCCGTATTCCGTGGTACTGCCGCCGTAGTAGGTTCCCCAAAGTCTCTTGCAGGTCGGATCTATTACCAGGGTCCCGTCTGTGCGAACGCTCTCGTCGGTGCTAAATCCATACATATCATGATCAACCTGGCGGAACGCTACTGTGACCTTCGTTCGGATGGTTCCCGTCTGTACATAGGATTCAGGAATGATCTCCTCGATCTCCCCGAAGACCGTTGCCATCCTCAACGAACCATTCTGCAGCCGGATCCCATCCGCTCCACAGATCTTCAGCCGGATATCCGAAACCTTTCCTCCCGGCCGGAGAATGAAATTATACTTTGGCCTAAGGTCCGGGGTGACCAGGAATTCAAGGTCGATCGCGGGGTAGATATTTTTATAAAGAACCTTTTGGAATGCCCTGACATTCCTGATCCCATCCGCCGGGTAGCAGGCCGCGTAAAAATTGAGGTAATCCGCCGAGGGTTCTTCGGCGATCATCTCGCAGAAAGGATCAGCCCCGACCAGGTCGAAATCTATGCGGTGAAATTTTAGCAGCGAGGTGCCAGGATAGAGAGGCAGTGAAAATTGATTAAAAGAAGAATCGGATGAACTTTGACTTTTAATTTCTGATTTATCTACAATATAAACATCATAGCTGAATCCTCCTCTCCGGATCTGCACGTTCATCCCTGGTGTATTCAGCAAATAAAGGACAGATGGATTGGATAGATTATTCTGGTCGATGACCTGGCCTTTGTTTTCTATAAATCCGCGCCTACCGGACACATCCGGATCATCCCCTGCTTTTGAACACAAGGGCCACATCAGGAAAAGGATCAATGTCAGTCCAAGCTGGCGCATGAGACCGGGAGGATGGAGCGATAAAGATAAGGATTTTCAAGGATATCCTGACGGGGTTCACCACTCTGATGGGGTGGTCTATCATCACTGGTTCCCATCCCGCACGCACCGCACCGACATCGCCTCCGCCCGGGAAGCGGAGTAGAGCGACACGGAG
>DAONFN010000296.1:1415-4401 GCA_035403625.1 Bacteroidales bacterium | reverse complement strand
GGCCCAGGCCAGAAAATCAGGTCCGGTCGGGGTGATGATGATGTATTCGCATTCGTCGGTTACGGGTGCCCGGTTGTGAGCCTGCATGCGGGCATTGTAATCCACCACGGGAAGCGAAGTGTAATTCATGATGTTATCCTGCATGATCGGGTCCCACCAGGTACTGCGGAAGGCAGGATCACCCATCTGGCCGTTACCGCCTTCGAACGAAACCTCAACGCGGAGGTCCTTATAAACCACAAGGTCTTTGGTCACGGGGTTATACTGGAACGGGGTGACGCCCAGGATTACCACATCCACTCCGCGGATGTTGGAAACTTCGCTTAACGAAACAGGAGAAGCCGGGTAGAAGGCATTTTTGGAATAGATCTGCACATTCTTTTTGTACAGCATGGGACGGTCGTCGTTGTCGAGGGGGATCCGGGGAGCCGGAAGGATATTGACGTTGTGGATCACCTCGGTAAGCTGTGAAACGATCCGGTATTTTGGTGTTGCGCCCTGCGGAATCGCAATGTATTTACCCTTTCCGGGGAGGTTGGGCATGCCTTCGTCGTTGAAGAGGAAGTTCCCTGGAAGGCTGATGTTCTTCATCGGGACGCCATCCACTACCTGGTCCTCCAGGGTGAAGGTCGGAACAGCATAGTTCACGGTGACCGAGGTGGTTTTTGAATCAACCAGGCTGAAACCCGGCGTTCCCGTCACATCGGGATAATTGAACCGCTGCGCCAACAGGTTGACGGCAGCAAACAGCAACAAACCAATGAAAAGGGTAAATTTTTTCATGATGCATGAATGATTTGGGATGAATACTAGAATGTGACCTGACACGGCAGCCCCCAATGATAGGGTGCCCTGTCATGCAAAATTATGAACAATAGGGAAATAAAACAAGATCCTGTTAAAGAAATAACAAAAATTACCGGACCACCACCAGCTTTTTAACCTGGATGCCGTCTGAAGATTCAATTCTCACAGGATAAAGGCCTTGCGGTAAATCGCTCACTGTGAGGTTTATGCTTCGTGAGGAGGTGGACGGGGGCAGATGCCGGGTAACGATCGTCTTTCCTTCCGGGGTGAGCAGGGAGAGGGTGAGGGCCTTGTCCGAACCGCTGAGGGTAACGGTCACCACGGTGGCGGCAGGGTTTGGCGAAAGGGTGAAGGCAGGTATGCTTTTCGTTTCGCCGACCGACACCCCGGGGTTGTCGATCCATATCTTCAGGGCCGGGTCGCCGAGTACATTGCAATCGTAATGACACCAGCGTTGAGCGCCCGGTTCAAATTCGCCGGGAAGACCCACCCAGGGCGCCGTCATGATCTTCGACATGGTATGGGCCGAGCCAAGCTCCGCCATCGATGAGTCGGAATTGGGATGATAAAGGGCGCTGATGAACTCCCGGTGCAAATGGGCGGACGGCCCCTCTGTTGTCCCCTGGTCGAACCAGCCATAACGGGAATTGAACACGCCGCCGACCAGGAAATTATCGATCGAACAACAGAGTTCGGAGATACAGTCGTTATCGTCGAAAGCGCCGCAGATACATCCGTGCGTGTACATCAGCATATAATTGTGTGTCACGCCGTTGATGCTGGCAAAATTCTCGTTGGTGATGTCCCAGTTGGACAGGCGCATCATGTAGTTGGAATTGGCATGACCGCTGTGGTGTATAAAATTGTGGCCGTTGTTGATCTCCGTGAGGAGCTGGCCTACGCTCCAGTTGTAGCCCTGGCTGTCGTACAGGCGGGTGATCGTGTTCTGGGCCGATGGAATTCCATGGGTGAAATACCCGTTGTCACTGTGGCTGTCGACCAGCAGTTCCAGGTAATCCGATCCATAGGTCAGGGGAGGATCGTACAGGAATTCAGAAACCAGGAAGGGTCGTTTCATCACCTCCAATACCGGGTTGCCCTGGTAGGAGACCGACTTGTGAACCATGTGAGCCAGTTCATCGGCCGTGCTGAACGACATGCGCCCGACCGAAATCTCGGGCAGCAGGTCGTCTTCGCCGGGTTCTCCCCACTTTTCGTTGCCGTTGGTGTTCCAGCTTCCGTCGAGCGAGGAAAAATAGATGTCGGCAGGGATGTTGTAGTCCTCATACCCCGAACCCGACACGGCATAGCAGTAAAACCCCCGGTAAGGGACGAATTCGACATCTCCCCCGAGGATCACATGTTCGATGCCGTTCGCCTGGTACTGGCTGATGATGTAGTTACGCATTTTCTCGGGAAGGTCCTGGCCCGAAAGGGAGGAAATCGATTCAATGGTGGCGATCTGGGTAGTCTTGCCCTGGCTGTTGTAATAGTTTACCAGGTCCTGGAATCCGGACTGGAACTGTGAGGGAGTGATGATCAGCACCTTGTAACCCGTGGCAGAAGCTTTCACGGCCGGGTATTGGGCGATCATCTCGGGATTCTGGGCGAATTGCCGGACCCGCTTCAAGGCGTTTTCGGAAGCCGTAAGGTTTTTCATGGCCAGGCTGGCCTCCAGGGCGGGCCGGGTACGGATGGTCACCGTGACCTGCCGGTAATATGAAAGCGTGCCGTGGGCCGGGTTGTACACCACCGGCGTGAACGTAGTCATGGCAAAGGCAAACCCGTTAAGGTACGAGTTGAGGAGGTTGCCGGTCGGGACCGAAGGGTACTCCGCATCGGACCGGTAAACCGATTCCTTCTTTAAAAAATGGACGCCGGGATCGTTTTCCAGCGGTTGCATCTCCTGCTGCGGATAAAGGACAAAGTTCCCGGGAATGGTGACAAGCTGGTCGCGGGTGATCACGATATCAGCCGCCTTTTCGCCCGGAGGGAGCATCAGCGCCACGGAGCGGTAGGGAAGCGCCGGCTCCCCCGCCAGTCCGGCCGGCATGGTGTTGTCGAACCGGAGGGTTTGGTAAGAACCATTTTGTTCTATCGTGAAGTTGGAAAAAGTAAAGGTCTTCTTCACCGATCCGGCCAGCACACAGGTAGCGGTCAGACAGGCAAACAGGAGTAC
>DAONFN010000296.1:0-1315 GCA_035403625.1 Bacteroidales bacterium | reverse complement strand
GACGCGTG
Source organism: Bacteroidales bacterium (assembly GCA_035403625.1). Lineage (GTDB taxonomy): Bacteria > Bacteroidota > Bacteroidia > Bacteroidales > FEN-979 > CAIVAT01. Next base: position 1,307 of record DAONFN010000296.1, on the reverse strand, counting down.
ACACGACCTACAAGATCACCACCTTTTTCCGGATGACGGTACCGTCGGCCTTTTCGATGCTGATCTGGTAGATGCCGTTGAGGTAGCCTGACAGGTTGAGGGTGTTGCCGGAGAAATCGGGCTGAACCGCCATCACGTGCCCGAGCGCATCGGTGATCGTGACGGTAGCATGGCCGGCGCCGTAAAGGTAGACCAGTCCCCGGGTGGGGTTGGGATACAAGCGTGTTCCATCCTTACCCGCATCGCCCATTCCGATAGCCCAGTCGAAATTGACCGTGTAAAGCCTGTGGTCGGTCAGGTTCTCAGCGAAAACGTCGATGGTGGTTGCGCCCGGCAGCTCGACTGTCGGAACGATGATGACCGTTTCGGTCGGCTCGATGGGGGTGGCGGTAACGAAGGGTGCGCTGGAAGCGCCGCCGGCTAGATAAACGGTATAATCCATCTGGTCGGGACTGAATCCGCTGACGGAAGTGCCGTCGGTAGCGATATTGCTAAGCCGGGCCTCGCTGCTGAACTGCGCGTTCTCCACCGAATAGGCCGACTGGTAAACCTCCTTGGTGGCCGGATCCTGCACAAAAATGCCCACAATCAGGTCGTTGAACTCTTCGATGTGGGTCCCGGAAAGATCAACGGTATCGGTAATCGTAAAGGGTACGCGGTCAACCAGGTTGGTCAGCGTCCCTTCGGCATCGGGCACCATCTTCATCATCACATGCTCGAAACTGGTCTCCCCGTTGGACATCACATTGTTGTGGGTGATTTTCTCCATCACCACGATGTACACCTTGACATTGTTGAAATCGGAAAACGGCAGGATGGTCGCCTTGAGGGAGATCACTTTGTCGTTCATCGAATGGGTACCGGCGATGCTCATCATCCCGATCAGCTTCTTCGCCTGGGTAAAGGCGGTGGTCACTCCGGCCATGGTGGTGGCGGTATTGCCTCCGTTGACATACAGGTCGGGAACGGCATTCACGCCGTAAAAGGATCTGCGGACACCTCCCTCCAGGGTATAGTAAGGATCTCCCGGCGAAGGCCAGCTCATCTGGTATTTGATCAGTGTAATGCTGTCTTCGTTGGTGTTGCACCAGGGTACGAAGGTGCTGTTGAAGCTGGCGCAGGGACTGCAGGTGGAACTGGTGAACTCTTCGTACAAAGGTGTGCGGGGAACCACATAGCATATCTTGTACACCGTTTTCGAAAGGGTGTCGTTGCTTGCATCGTCATCCGCAACCCCGTTGACTTTGTCGATCCAGACGGTCAGATCATGCGGGCCGATGGCTCCTGCATAGGGCTGGTTGAAGCTG
>DAONFN010000295.1:0-4419 GCA_035403625.1 Bacteroidales bacterium | reverse complement strand
CAGGCAGGCGTTCTATCCCTGTCCGGCCACCGGACGGGCATTGAACTACAGGGCCGTGTTGAATCTACGATCTACGATGTTGGATCTTCGATCTGAGTCGGCAGTCATCAGTCGGCAGTCGGCAGTAGATGGTCTTTGGGATGACTGTAGACAGCGGACTTTTGATTACCGGGTTGCAAAGGTAATAGATTTCCCGGATAATTTAACTTCCGGAAATTCAGTTCTACGCACTCTTACCCGCTGTATCAACCGTTTTCAGGTACCTTTTCCCTGCGGCCGATTTCAGGTATTTTTCCCGCTTCCTCGCTGTCATGTAATCCGGAAATGTTCCAGTGTAAAACAATTTCCACGGGCGAAAAGCCTTTGTATAACGGTTCTTACCTGCGTTGTGTTCCCCCAGCCTTCTTTCCATGCAGTTGGTCATCCCAACGTAGAGTTCTTCGTTGACAAGATTCTTCAATGCATAAACGGTTATCATTCCTTTCAACATGTTAACAAAGGCTGAATTTGCTGATATTACTGCCAATCCGGTACTTGGGGTCACCTGCCCCGAGAGGAATCCCTGCCTGCGTGACTGTGTCAGCAGTCAGGCAGGGAACCTGCATTTAAAGTTTAGGGAAACTTCCCTGCCTGCCGTCGGCAGTCAGGCAGGCGTTCTATCCCTGTCCGGCCACCGGACGGGCATTGAACTACAGGGCCATGTTGATGTACGATGTAGGATTTACGATTGACGATTGAATCAGCCTTTAGCAGGCTTCTGCCGGATAATCGTCAGCAGAATACCGCCCGCCGTAAATCTGTAACGGGTGGCAAAGGTAATACTTTTCCGGGGAACAATCCTAGAGGTGACCAGGTGATGATGGGATGAACCTCCCCCTCTCCGGTGCGGAGAGGGGGGCGGGGGGTGAGGTAGAGACCAGGTGCCGGCTGCTTTTTTCGCTGATCAAGCCAAACAGTCAGTCAGACTTTTTTTTCCGGCTCCGGCCCGGCTCCGGCAAAATGGAATAAAATAGCAAACAGGATGAAGTTAACGGCCGAAAAATACCACATATGTGCCGCGACATTATACAAACGAGCATGAAGAAGTAACAGGATGATCCCGATCAGCGTCAGGATCGTTGCGATGATCGAACATACGCATGTCATTGATCTGAATACTTTTTTCATTGTCTTTGTTTTTAGGTCATTACAAAGTTAAACGGATTTCCGTGGATTTATTCCCGGGAAGAAAGAAATGCCTCAGATCATGTCGTTCGGCACGCCGGGCAGTATCCCCTTGTCGATGTATATGGGACGTACCAACCTGCGGAATGAGCCGAGATTGATACCGAACCAGATCCCCAACAGGACGGTGATGATCCCGGCAACCAGGAAGGTCAGGGGAATTCCTATTCTGCTTGCAACGGAACCCGATATTAGATTACCGATGGGGGCGGTTCCCATCAGTGCCATGGAATAAAAACTCATCACGCGGCCCCGCAGGTCCTCGCGGGCGATGGTCTGCAGCATGGTGTTGATGGAGGAAAGCGAAAGGACCATGGCGCACCCGCTGAAAAAGAACATAACCGGCGCCACGTAGCGGGTTCCGAAGAACGAAGCCAGCCCGATGGATAATCCCAGCACGATCGTACTTGCCGACAATATTTTTCCCAGTCCCAATACTGTTTTACGGGCAGCCATATAAAAAGCGCCCATCAGCGCCCCGGCCCCCATGGCCGACATCAGGTATCCCAGTGTATCGGGGCCGCCATGAAGGATCTCCCTGGCATAGGCGGGCAACAGGACAATGTACGACAATCCAACGGCACTCTCGACGCTAAGCGTTATGATCAGCGTGCGGATGGGCATCGACCCGAAGGTGTACCGAAACCCTTCCCGGAAACTATCCCTGAAGTTGTTACGGCCGGTACCCCGCTGGTCCGCCCGGATCCTGATCTGCAACAGGGCCACGATCACGGCCGCAAAGCTGAGCGTGTTCAGCAGGAAACAGATCCCCTCGCCGACAAGAGCGATCATGATGCCGGCTATGGCCGGTCCTACCAGACGCGCGCCGTTGAAGATGGCCGAATTCAGTGCAATAGCGTTGCCCAGGTCTTCGGGGTCCTCGATAAGGAACACGACCAGCGACTGGCGGGCCGGCGCATCGAAAGCGGTGATAAGCCCGAAAATGACGCTTAACACGATGATATGCCATACCTCGACCAGGTTGAACAGCACCAGGAGCGTCATCACGAGCGCTTGGAGCATGAAGAATGCCTGGGTCATCTTCAGGATCCGCAGCCGGTTGAACCGGTCAACCAGCACCCCGGCAAAGGGAGAAAGGATAAAGGTGGGTATCTGGCTGATGAAGGCGATCAGCCCCAGCAGGAACACCGATCCGGTGAGCCGGTAAACCAGCCAGCTCAGCGCAATGTTCTGCATCCAGGTGCCGATCAGCGAAATGCCCTGGCCGGTGAAATAGATGCGGTAGTTGCGTGAACGGAGCGATGAAAATACGTGCCTGATCACCCGGATATGATTTAAAATTTATGTCAAAAATACGGTACTTCACGAAAATATGAAGTGACCAGGTTACTTCGGCGAAGACGGATCAATGCGAGCGCTTTTTCGCTACATTTGTATCTGATCCGACCCAAAAATACCGACCGCCGATGAGAACAATCCTCATCCTGCTGCTTTTCCTTGCGACCCTAACGGATGTCAGTGCCCAGGAGATGTCAGGCCCGATGACGGGCAAGGCCGTCTATTTCGATGTCTCCCCTCCCCTCCGCGAACGACCGGCCATCCGGCCGGGGAAGTCCGACCGCAGTTGGAAAGAAGGAGTAGTGCCAAACAGGGCGGACCCGGCTGGAACCGCCCTGCGGGCCGGCGTTCGCGATTCGGTGGTCCAATACCGGCAAGGACAAACGGTACCGGATTCCCTGATCCTGGGATTCGCGGGGTTGGGAAATCTGAACCAGGTGGTTCCACCCGATCCCATGGGCGCAGCAGGACCCAACCACTACCTCCAGATCGTCAACGAATCCTTTGCCATCTGGAATAAAAGCGGCGCGCTCGTGGCAGGACCGTTCAACAGCAGCTTTATCTGGGAAGGAATGCCCAATAATTCAAACAACGGCGACGGTATCGCGCTCTTCGACGAACAGGCCAACCGATGGCTGATCAGCCAGATATCCCTCCCTAATTTCCCTGCCGGCCCCTTTTTCCTGATGATGGCCGTTTCACAATCCCCGGATCCTGCCGGCGCCTGGTACCGGTATGAATTCGAATTCACCGAACTGCCCGATTATCCCAAGCTCGGGGTATGGCCCGACGGGTGCTACCTTTCTTTCACCCGCGTAAAAGCCACATCGCTCCAGTATCTCGGGGCGACGGTCATGTCATTCAACCGAACGGCCATGCTCGCCGGCGACCCGGATGCCCCTTTCATCCGGTTCCAGCTTCAGAGCCCCTTGAACCTGCTGCCGGCCGATTGCGACGGGCCCTTCCCTCCCGCCGGAACTCCCTGCTACTTCGGATACACAGAGAGCAGTTCCTTCGTTGTTCGGGAATTTGTCAGTAACTGGGCGAACCCCTCTGCATCTTCATTCGGCGCTCCCTTCCGGTTGCCGGTTTCCCCGTTTTCAGGCTGTTCCAACGGTATTTCGCAGAAAGGTTCGGATAAACGCCTTGCCACGATGGATACCCGGCTTATGTACCGCCTCCAGTTCCGGCAGTTCCCCGGTTATTGCTCGATGGTGACGAACCAGACGGTCGGCGTGGAATCCCATGCAGGCATCCGATGGTACGAACTGCAAAAAACGAACGGCGATTGGTTTGTGAGCCAGCAATCGACCTACGCCCCCGATTCACTCAGCCGGTGGATGGGAAGCATCGCCATGGACAGCGCCGGAAACATCGCCCTCGGGTACTCGGTCAGCAGCGCATCCCTGTTCCCGTCCATCCGCTTTACCGGCCGGATGAAACACGATCCACCCGGACAGATGACCCTGCAGGAGACCAGCCTGGTCGAGGGTACGGGGAGCCAGACAGGATTGTGGAACGGTGAAAGCCGTTGGGGCGACTACAGTTCCATGACCGTTGATCCCTCCTCCGCCTCCACCTTCTGGTACACCCAGGAATACTATTCGGCCATCTCCTGGAATGACTGGAAAACAAATATTTCCTGTTTTTCCTTCCGCAATATTCTCGACTTCGATGCGGTATCCTCACCGTCATCCGTTTGCACCGGTGGTTTCGCGACCCTGGGTGTCGATATCTTCAACGATCCGGGGAATTGCACCTATTCCTGGTCCTCCCGCCCTGCCGGGTTCTCTTCAACGGAGAAAAACCCTGTCATCACGCCCGGAAAATCGTCCACTTACATCGTGCAGGTCACTTCCGGTACGCAGATGAAGACCGATTCGGTATTCGTGATGG
>DAONFN010000294.1:0-4430 GCA_035403625.1 Bacteroidales bacterium | reverse complement strand
TCCCGTATCCGCTGGCGGCTGTGTTGCGCGCCCAGGCAAAGGGACCGGTTTCCGGGGTATTGATCCAGCAGGGCGGCGGGAATGCCGTGCCTTCAAACCCTTCGCGGAATGGGTCGTACTTCTCCGGGCACAGGGTGCTGATGGAACCTGTTGCCGACCAATCGCTCGAGCATTCGGCGGTGTTGGCCTTGATCCGGTAAAAATACTGGGTACTGCCCATCAGCCCGTACACGTTACACCAGAATAGCGGGAAATCAATGGTATAAGGGGTGCCCCCTTCGAGGTTCAGGAATTGGTCGTCGGTGGCGACTTCCACCGTATAATTGACAGGAATGCTTCCGCCGGTGTAGGTCCAGCCGAGCCAGAATGAGTTGGGCGCCGGATAAAATGCGGTCACCGAACCCGGCACAGCGGGACACGACACGATCCCGACAGTCTGGCTGCGGGTGCAGCCCATATTGGTGGTGGCCGTGACGGTGTAGGTCTGCGATTGCTGCGGTTTTGTCCACAGGATTGAATAGTTTCCGGTTCCCGTATATGCCGTCGTGGCCGATGGATCGGTAAACAGATCGTCGACCGGCGACCAGGTGAATTGGGCGTTCAGTGTGCCGGTAACAGTGAGTTCATCCACCGCCCAGAACCAATCATAGCTGCCGGCATAGCGGAAACGGATCTTGACGTTTGGCTTGCCCTCAAAGGTTGCAGGAAGAGGAAGGACCGTCGTGATGAAGGAAGAGATGGTCCCGAAGTCATTGGTCACATCATTTCGCAGGATGGTGGAGGTGACAAAATTATCGTCCGATACCTCCACGGCCGCCGCCACATCAGTTGAGTTATTCAGGTACTCCTTGAAAGAAAGCACCACACCGGTGATCCCGGCCGTGCTGAAGGAGGGCGAAGTCAGCTGGGTATTGGTCGTACTACCGGAACCCCCTGCGTCGGAATTGGCCAGCATGAAACCGCTGGTGGAACCGGAGAAGGTATAGCCCGAATAGACGTATCCGTTCGCCCGTGGGGTCCAGTCACACAGGGCGGTGGACGATCCGGCGGTCACGGTAAAGGAACCCGCCCCGCTGTTGAAGTTTTCGCTAAAAAGAACCAGATCGGTAACATTACCTCCCGAGGCAACCAGTTGCTGGGTAGCTCCGGCCGCAAGCGTGGCACTGGGCGGGGTGATGGTGATGGCCGCCGGGGCCGGGTACTGAACCACTGTGGCCTGTCCCGACATGAGATTCGTGCATCCGGTGACGGGGTTGTTGGCCGTGATGGAATATTGGCCCGAGGGCAGTGCTACCGGTCCAAAGGTCAGCAAACCACCGTTTCCTTCCTTTTCAACCGGCGGTATGGAAGAAAGGGTGTAAGTGATCCCTGCTTCCGACCCGCTGAGGGTAATGGTGATTCCTTCGGTCCCTTCACAGTAATTACCCCCGCCGCCTACGGCAAATACCTGGGGAAGGGGATTCACGGTAAAGGGATCGTCACTGGTGTCACTTCCGGCAACAGTAGTCACCGTGACATAGCCTGTCGTACCCGTCCCCACGGTCACCGTAACAGCAGTCGCCGTTTTTGAAACGATCGCAGCGGGTGTGCCCCCGATCGTCACGGCGGATACCAGGTCAAGGCTTGTTCCGTTGATGGTCAACTGCGAACCCACACACCCCGAAGTGGCACTCAGCCCGGTGATCTGCGGTGGCTGGATTTCCGAAACCGAGAATTCATCGATGCCCTGGTTGCAGAAATAATAGCCGTAATTGGAGTTCGCCATGAACCGGAAGACAACGGTTTGGTTGGCATATGCCGACAGCTCAAGACTGTTGACGGTCCATCCGTCGGTGGAGCTGGTGGCACTGAAAACCGAGTTGGAGGAGGTATGCTGGAAAAGATTGGTCCAGGTCAATCCCCCGTTGGTACTGATCTGCAGGGTCAGGGGGACAAGGTCGGTGCCTCCCGTTCCTTTGTATCCGGAACTGCCCAGCCAGTAATAGTATTGAACCTTTTTTACCCCGCTACCGAGGATAAAAGTCTTCGTAACAAGGTAATAGGGGTTGTAGGTGGTTTGGGCATTGAAGACATTCAACCGGGCGAAATAGGACCCGCTCTGCGGGCCTGCTGCACCGTGGTCTGCGTCGGCAACAACCGGTTCCCAGTGGTAGGACGCACCGGTGCTCCCCTCGGCAGATGTCCAGCAGTCAAAAGCAGCTCCGAAACTTTCCGTATAGGGATAAGTGGTGACCTCTGAGCACGGGGTGGTGGCATTGGCTGCAGCGCCGGTGGTGGAGTAATAGTTGTTGGCATCCACCGACCATGCTTTATAGTAATAGGGAGTTTGAGGCGTCAGGCCATTGTGTTCGAAAGCCGAAAGCGGTCCGTTGTAAATGACTTTCCCGCCTCCGCTGATCAGATCGTCGATGTTCAACGGCGTTCCGTTGACCGGCGTACCGAAAGTACTGGTGGTATTGGTAGCGATGACGACATTTTGCCCGATGGTGTTCCTGGTCCATTCCAAGGCGATCCTGGTGGAAAGGGTCGCCGTGGCCGTCAGGTTGGTGGGTGGATCAATCACGATGGTACGGGAACCCGCAGGGGCGGTGACTGAGGGTACATAATCGGCTCCTCCGACGGTGATCAGCGTGCATTCCGCATCGACGGTATGGCCAGCAACGGCATTGGCCGGAATATCATATGTCAACCAGAAATAATTGGTCCCGGCCGTCAGTGCCTGTGTACCCGTCAGTTGATAAGAGGTGAGGGAAGGCGAGGCTTCTGTTCCAAAGAGGTTGGTGGCCGCAAAGGTCGAAGAATTTCCGGTATACCAGATTTTGGCATTACTGATATCCGAAGCAGCAGTAGAACCGTTGGCATTCAGGGTGAACTTAGTAACGTTCAACGTTCCCGAGTTCCCGCTGGTCACGACCTGGATGCCGGTTACGACCTGGCTTACCGTTCCCTGGTAAAGGTTGGCTGTGCTGGCCTGGGTGGCGGTGCCGGATGAATAGGTATAGGGAACATTCTTTATTCCGATGACAAGGTAACCGAGGCTGGAAACAGCATCCGACAGGATCGTCGTCGATGTGGGGGCCGCCGTGCTGATCAGGTCGTAGGAACCGCCCTGCGAGGCCGATTTAGCCATGCCGTTGTTGACGGTCAGTCCTGCATCCGTCAGCCGGATGGTGGTGTTGGTAAAGTTGGTCCCGCCGGAGAGGATCTGGGCATTCCAGTACCGGTCGGTGTTGAGCGAAGTCATGTTCGTGCCCGTCGTACCGCCGCAATTGCCGTCGAACACCTCCGCCCGGATTACCACCGTTCCTCCGGCATTCGTAGTCGGGTTGACCAGTTCCAGCGGTTTGTAAGCCGATTTCCCGACGGGGAACAGGTAGGTGCTCCCGGTTGCCAGGCTCAGCGGAAGCGTACGGGCAACGGGACCGTTGATGTATCCGGCCGTATAGGCGATGGATCCGGTCGTGGTTCCGGTAATGGTCAACAGGTTGGTCTCGCTCGTCGTGAGATTGCCAAGGGTCATGGTGAAGGTCCCAACGCTCAGTGCGCCCCCGCTCAGGACTGCTCCCGGGCTGCTGTTAAGGGTAAGGGAGGTCAACGTGCGTGAAGCAGGAATTTCAAGCCCTGAGGTAATGACGGCAGGAGCCGAATAGTAACTGATGCCGATTCCACCCGAGCCAATGTTGAAGGTCGGGGCGACATCGAAGGATCCGGCCGGGCTCGTTGAGCTTCCTCCGCGTTGAATGAAAACACTGGAGGTTCCTCCGATGCCGAGTTTGAGCCGGTTGCTGTTGACGAAGGTACCGGAGAAAAGATTGACGCGGGTGGTATAGATATCGGCATTGAGGGTGACATTGCCTGGGTTCCCGATCCCCACTCCGGTGCCGATGAACGGCGCTGCCAGGGTCCCGAGCGTACCCGTTCCGGAATAGGTTTGCGGGTTGCTTCCGCTGAAATCGAAACGGCTTCCGGAGGTAAGTCCCTGGATAATCCCGTTGTTGGTCACATTCCCATATACAAAGGCCGACATTCCCAGACAGTCAAAGGTAGTGCCGGTGGGCACAGTGAGGTCACCCGAGATGATCAGGACGCCACTGGTCTGGTAGACCTCTATCTTTTTATTATTCGTCGTATTGTTGATTGTCACATTGGGAGCATACCCGTAAAGCCGGAAGTTGAAGTTGGTGACGGTGGCCGAGGTTCCGACCTGGAGGGTCCCGCCGGAGAACATGTGGGTCGCAACGACATAGTAGTCTCTTGTGGTAGCGCCCAGAGTTCCGCTGTTGCGCTGCACGAGGATGATCGTCCCGCCGCTGGTGATGAAGGAGGTGCCGGTGGAAGAGGTGATGCCGAAACTTGCGTTGGTCGTCGAGGCATTTCCGATGGTAGCCACCGACAGAACGCCGCCCGACTGGTTATGATATACCCCCGTG
>DAONFN010000293.1:0-4434 GCA_035403625.1 Bacteroidales bacterium | reverse complement strand
CGACCATTCCTCCCGTCTCTTTCTTCTGCTCGTAAATATCCACCTCCATCCCGGCTTGCCTCAGGAACCAGGCACAGGAAAGTCCTGCCGGTCCCGCGCCCACGATGGCAATCCTCCCCTCCCCCTGGATGGAATGGGCCGGGGGCAGGGCCACCGCAGGCGTCGATTCCGCAATGTATCTTTTGATCTCCCGGATCTTAACCGATTCGTCATAATTGATGCGGGTGCACTTGATCTGGCAGAGGTGGTCGCAGATCATCCCGGTGACGGATGGGAACGGGTTGGTGCGGAAAACCGTCGCAAAGGCCGCCGGAAGATCGCCTGCGGCGGTATGGTGCATGTATTCGGGGATTTCCTGGTGTGTCGGACAGGTGTCGGTACAGGGGGCGTGAATGCAGTCGAACCAGTTCAGGGCGCGCTCGGTCTTGATCAGGGGATCGCCGGAACGATCCCGGTGAAAAGAAGGATTACCGGTCACTCTTTCGGCGTAGGCGGTCAGGTTGGCCAACGCCGCGGCGGTAACCTCTTTATCTCCCCCGGCCCGGGCAACGATGTACGCCTCCAGGGATGTGGCATGACTGGAAGACAAGGCATTGCGCAGGTTTTCGAGGTACTGGTGCAACCGGCCATATCCGCCCGGTTTGAGCAGATCGCTGCATACCGTCACCGGCTTCAGCCCGCAGGCCAGCACGTCGGCGACATTAAAACAGTCAACGCCTGCAGAGAAAGAGATATCGAGCGCCCCTCCATGATCCTGCTGCAGCCGGTGGGCCAGGCAGATGCTCAGCGGGTGCAGGGCGCGCCCGCTCATGTACACCATCTTCTCCGATTGGGGAAGCAGGTCGCGGTGGTTAATCGTCTCCAGGGTATTGGTCAGCTTCACCCCGAATTCTCTCCCGCATCCGGCAGCGGCCTGCCGCAGCGATTCGAGGATCTTCAATGCGTCGGGGTACTTCAGGTCATGCTCGAAGGCGACATCGGGCACCCGGGTCGGAAAACCAAGGGTGTCATTCAGCATCCCCCTAAGTGCTTCGGGTCCCAACAGTGTCGGGTTCAGCTTGACGGTCAGGTGAAGGTTCCGCTCGCGAAGCAGGTAAAGACCGATCTTTTCGATCTCACCCGGCGGGCATCCGTGCATGGTGCTGAGAGTCACATGATCGGAGATCGTCGAGGGTATTTGCAGGGAATCGATGGCCGGGTAGAGTGACCGGATGGAATTTCTGGCAGCCGCCAGCTCGGGACCGCAGTCACGCATCCGGTCAAAGAACCACTGAACGTTTTCGTTCTGTATCCCTGCCAGGTCGTATCCCACGCTCATGTTGAACAGGGTTCCCCCCGAACCCGGGAATCCCATTTCCTTGCGGAGAATGTGAATGAGCATCCAGGCATGCAGGTATTCGGTAAAGGATTCCCGGATTTTCAACTCCTGCGACCATTCGCAGTTGTAGCCTTCATCCTGCATGCTGATGCAGGGTTTTGTGACTTCCAGTTCGTCGAGGGTCTGGATCGTCTTGAGTTCGATGTAGCGGGCACCGCACAGCCAGGCGGCCACGATGTTCAGGGCCAACTGGGTATGAGGTCCTGCCGCTACCCCGACCGGAGTCTCCAGGGGCTGCCCGTAACGGGTCATGCCAAACGGATCGCCGGGTTGCGGCCGGTAAAAAAGAGTTCCGGGGATTCCCATAAAACGGTTGTGCCGGACACCCGATAGAGTCAGTCGAAGCAATTCCGGCAGGGACAGGGGATGGAATTTATCGGACATTACTTATGTTTTTATACTGAAACTTAACCGGTTTGCGAAGCAAAACTATTTTAAATTCAGCGATACCGAGCGATCAGGACCGCAAAAAGTGCGGATCTGATCAGCCGAAGTATATCTCCGGACGAAGGCCCAAAATTAGCTATAATGGCCGAGAAATCCATTATCTTTGCTCTCTGACACTGATCAGGCAACAAGTATGAATATGATTGACAATTACATGGATGAAGCATTCCGGGAGGCATTCAAATCTGTCCGCGATAACATCGGGGGGCCTTTCGGTGCGGTTGTGGTAAAGGATGGCAACATCGTCGGGAAGGGCGGGAACCGGGTCAGCTCGGAAAACGACCCGACGGCTCATGCCGAGGTCGTAGCCATCCGGGATGCCTGTAAGAACCTGGGAACTTTCGACCTCAGCGGTGCGGAGATCTATACCACCTGCGAACCCTGCCCCATGTGTTTTTCGGCCATCTACTGGGCCAGTATCGACAGGGTATTCTATTGTTCCACCCGCCATGAAGCAGAATCGATCGGGTTCCGCGACAACCATATTTACGAAGAACTTGACCGCCCTATCGATCAGCGGATTACCCGCTTTCAACAGGTGAACCACCCGCTGGCAGCCCGGCTGTTTTCCGAATGGCGGGAAAAGACGGATAAAATTCCCTACTGAAAACACCCATTCCGGCCTGTCCGGCAGACTCCCTAAAAAAGGAGGGGATGAATGAAATAGCGCCTGATTATTTCACCCAGGGGGGCTTGGGCGGGGCTTTGGGCTTTTTATGCTCTTTTGGGGGTTTGGGCTTTTTCGGTTCCTTCGGCTCTTTGACTTTCTTCGGCTTTTTAGGTAATGGAGGATGCTTCGGGTTCTGCATTTCGCATCCCGGAGCGGCATTTACGGCCGCCGGCAATGGTACCGGAGCCATCGCAAGAAGGATCAGGAAAGAAAGGAGATAACAAATCGTTTTCATGGATAGGTCATTTCTTGTCAAAGATACAACAACGAACATTGAAATGTCACGTCTGAAGTAAAGATAACCCCAGCGACGTAGCAACCGGAATCTGATTCTTTTTCTCTGCGTCTTCGCGTCGCTGCGGTTAGTTTCAACCCGTCGAATGTACGTCACCTTCCACGGTAGACCCAATCAACCGGATAGCCGTTACGGGTTAAAGAGCAGCTTTTTCGTGGCGCCCTTGTCCCCATTGGTAACGCTGATGAAATACAACCCGGCCGGCATTCCCAAAAGGGAGAACTCCCTTTTCGACAAACCCGTCATGGAAGAGGTAAGCACCCGCTCGCCCCGGCTGTCATAAACCGTAACCAGGGCGATCCCTGCAAGTGCTGCTTCCCGAAGTTCGAGGGTGAAATCACCCGTCGTCGGGTTCGGATAGAGCCGGAAGAAGGAATGGTCGGGTAGTTCTTTCGCGGGAGGCTCCTGCCCGGCAGCCACCATGGGAGCCAGCGGCGTTGGAACCGAACTGCAATACTGTCCTGTAGATGTGATCCAGGCATCGAGATACCCGCCCGAATTTACCTGTGTTCCGGGCAGGAAGAGGATCTTCTGTCCTGCAATCATCAGTACTTCCGCTCCCGTCTGGATGACGAACGTAGTGCCGTCTCCGGCAACCGTGATCACCTGAGTCGCATTGTAGCAGGTCGTGGTTCCCCCGGGAAGGATGATGTTCTGCAGGGTCAGGTTTTGCGGCACGGCAGGAACCGTCACCACCACCGGATCCGATCCCGAACATCCCGCGTTATCGGTGACGGTGAGGGTGTAGGTAGTTGTGCTTGCAGGCGTAGCCACCGGGTTGGGAATCGACGGATTGCTGAGCGACGACGATGGCGCCCAAAGCCAGGTGTAAGGCGATGTTCCACCGGTAGCCGATCCGTCCAGCTGTACGGAATTGAATAACAGCTGTGCATCGTTCCCCGCATTTACGATCAACGCCCCGGCCTTGATGCCGACCGTTGAATTGACATATAAGGACGAAATGACGGTCCCCAGCGGATCGGAGTATTCGCAGGCTCCCGAGGTCTGGGTATCCCAGGTCAGGGTGGTGGAAGTGCCGGCCGCAGCTTTGAAACGGTACCGGATCAGGACCCCGTTGCCGAGGTTGCAGGGATTGGTGGAAGCCCAGGAGAAGATCACCCGGTTGGCATACCGGTTGACCACCATGAAACCTCCCGACAATCCTGCATTTACATCCCAATACCCATCATAGATCAGCTTGGTCGTGTCATACGTTAGCGTCAAAGAGATACTGCCCACATTCAGGCAGTTGGTCGCACTGACCGGAAGGCTGAGATTCCCCGTACAGGAGTTGGTGATCGTGCCGGCCGTGGTGGTGATGGCATCCTGGGTGACTGTCAGGGTGGCCGCGGCAGAGGTGTCGGCCGGCGAACAGGTGCCGGTCACCACGCAATGGTACTTGTACCCGTTCATCCCGGTAGCGGCCGGGTTGATCGTCAGGGTCGTCGAGGTGACGCCGGAATAGGGCGTTGTGTTGTTCAGGTTGGTCCATGTCGATCCCCCGTTGGTACTGACCTGCCAGCGGTAGCCAAGCCCTGTCCCGCTTGCCGCAACCGAAAAGGTGGCGCTTCCCGTGCCATAGATTGTCTTGTTCATGGGATCGGTGGTTACCAGGGGCGGAGTATTGACGGTGGCACTGCCGTT
>DAONFN010000292.1:0-4452 GCA_035403625.1 Bacteroidales bacterium | reverse complement strand
ACCACATCGCCGTTGGCCGGCACATACGTATAGGTATCATTGGTTGCATTGGTCGCATTGGAGGCATTCACCTGCCATTGGTAAGCCGGGGTGGTGCCGCCGTTTGCCGGGGTTGCCGTGAAAGTGACCGGTGATCCCACGCAAACGTGAGTGGTCGAAGCATTAATGGTGACGCCGGCCGCAAGGATCGGGTTCACCGTCATCGTGATGATGTTGGAACTGGCCGGGCTACCGGTAACGCAGGTCTCGGACGAAGTCAGGACACAGGTCACCACATCGCTGTTCTCCGGCACATAGGTATAGGTTGCATTCGTGGCATTGACGGCATTGGCAGCATTAACCTGCCATTGATAGGCAGGCAGGGTACCTCCGTTTATGGGATTGGCGGTGAAAGTGACCGGCGTTCCGGCACAGACGGGGTTTGCATCTGCCGTGATCGTCACATTAACCGGGAGGTTATCCGTCACAAGAATGGTTACTGTATTTGTCGGCAGCGGTCCGCCGCAGGTGGCGGTTGCATTCTGCATCTGCCGGTAATAGGTTGTGGCTGTGAGGGGACCTGGTTGCCAGGTAGCATCGGTCGCACCCGGGATGTCGGTAAATATTGTATTATCTGTCGACACCTGCCACTGGTAAGTGGGCGAAGTCCCGTTTGGAAGAGTGGAGGTGAGAAGGACCGGGGTTGCTCCGCTGCAGACAGACTGGTCGTTGGCGATGGTTCCCGGTACGAGGTCGGGGTCGACGGTCATGGTAATGAGATTCGAGGTGGCCGGGTTTCCTGATACACAGAGTGCCGACGAAGTCAGCACACAGGAAATCACATCATTGTTTTGCGGCTCATACGTATACATATAGAAGTTCGTCCCCACGTTGTTCCCATTCACTTTCCACTGGTAGGCGGGGGTGGTACCTCCGTTGGTCGGGGAGGCCAGGAAAGCCACCGGTGTGTTTGCGCAAACTTCCGTCAACGTCGAATAAATGACAACACTGACCGGGATAAGGGGGGTAACGGTGATGGTTACCGAAGGGGTAGGCAGGGGTCCTCCACAGGTTCCGGCTGCATTCTGAATCTGGCGGAAATAGGTCGTTGCGGTGAGAGTTCCCGGTAGGTACGTGAGGTCCGTGGCACCCGGAATGTCGGTAAACGTAACATTATCGGGCGAGGACTGCCATTGGTAAACCGGGGATGTGCCATTGGAAGGAGGCGTTCCGGTGAGCAGGGCCGGAGCCGTACCCGTGCAGATGGACTGACCGGCGGAAACCGAACCGACAGCCAGGTTGGGGTGGACGGTCATCAGAACCGTGTTGGATGTAGCCGGGCTGCCGGAGACACAGGTTTCCGAAGAGGTCAGCACGCAAGTCACCGCATCGCCGTCAACCGGGCTGTAGCTGAAACTGGAATTGGTGGCGTCAGTGGCGTTGATTGCATTGACCATCCATTGAAAAGCGGGGGTAGCTCCACCGTTGGTCGGGGTGGCGGTAAAGGTGACCGATCCCCCCGTGCAGATGGGGTTTGCCGAGGCAGCGATCGAAACACCGGCGGCAAGTACCGGATTCACAGTCATGGTAACCGCATTTGAGGTTGCGGGGTTTCCAGAGACACACGTTTCGGAGGAGGTCATCACACAGGTCACCACATCGCCATTGGCCGGAATATAATTGAAGGTGGCATTGGTGGCATTGGTGGCATCGATTGCATTCACCTTCCACTGGTAGGCCGGGGTGGTCCCGCCGTTGGAGGGCGTTGCCGTATAGGTCACGGTGTTCCCTGCACAGGTCGGGTTGGCGGAGGCGCTGATGGATACGCCGACTGCCAGAATCGGGTTCACGGTCATCGTAATCGTATTGGAAAGCGCCGGGCTACCCGATTTACACGTTTCGCTGGAGGTCAGAACGCATTTTACCTGGTCTCCGTTTGACAGGGTGGAGGTAGTATAAACCGGGCTGTTTGAGCCGACAGACGTGCTGTTCCGGTACCAGGCATAAGTCGGGGTGCCCCCCCCGTTGACGGGTGTGGCGGTAAAGGTAACCGGGGATCCGTTGCAGATCGGGTTGGCGGAAGCGGCGATCGAAATACTGACCGGGAGAATGGGATTTACCGTGATGGTGATGGTATTGGTGGGCAGGGGCCCTTTACAGGTTCCGGCTGCATTTTGCATCAACCGGTAGTAGGTGGTGGCGGTCAGGGCGCCGGGCTGGTAATCGAGGTTGGTGGCGCCGGGGATATCCGAAAAGGTAGTGTTATTGGTGGAAACCTGCCACTGGTAGGTGGGTGAGGTTCCGTTAGCCGGGGCAATGCCGGTGAGCAGAGAAGGCGCTATCCCGCTGCAGATGGTCTGGTTCGAACCGATGGATCCGACGAGCAGGTGGGGATATCCGCTGAATATGTTATCGGTGTAAGTGACCGGGGTGATCTGTATTCCAAAATCATTCCAAATGCCGCATAGAGGAGGAATTGTCGCGTCGGGGGCATGGCGGAAGTGGATGGTGGTATTGCCGCCAAGATAGATGAAAACCAGGTCGAGGAGCTTCTGCCCGTTGAAATTATACCCGTTGAAATTCAATTTGTCGATGGAAAGATAATCGGTATTGGGATAGGTGACCGAAGTATTCAGGTTTGTCCACTGGTAATTGTACGAGGAGACAAAGAAGCCACTGAACACGTTGGCGTACCCGGCCGAGGTATCGGGCGGGACCAGCACATTGTGGTCATAATCCAGTGTCAACTGGAGTGATAATACATCATCGCCGGTGATGTGGATCGGAACATACACCGTATCACCGACGCATTTCCCCGTGATATCCGGTTGAAGCGTCAATGAGGCGCTTACGCCCGGTGCGTTTGGCGAAGGTTTCTGGGCCGGTAAGGTCTGACCTGTCAACAAGGTGAAGAGGAGAAGAAGGGTCATCGCACGGAACAGATAAAGATTTTTCATGATTGTTATAGTTATGTTATATTTAGTTTTGAATATTCATCGATTAATAATAAAAGATCTCCGGCCCGTATTCCAGGGTATTGATGAGGCCGAGGCTGTGACACTTCATTTCATACCCATTCCCTGAGAGAACAAATGACGAATGGTCCGTAATTGGAAATCCATTCTTCCACCAGTAAGAAGAAAATCCGGCAGAAATTCCGGCATGCCGGGCAGGACAAAAATCAAGAAACAATAAATTCATTTTCAATAAAATATAAAATGACCATCCCCTGAGTTGTTCGGTCATAATCATGGATTATTGCAAACAAACCAGGAGTGGTATTCTTTCTCAAAGATACAAATATAATTCATATCGGGAAAGTGGGTTGAAATTAAAATTCCGCCGAATGGCAGCTAAATGACCAGCCGGGCCGTTACCGGAACAGACACGCTGTATGGAATAAAAGTTGCCCCTGAAATCGTGAAATATTCGGAAATCTCCGTTCAGAAGGAGGAAAGGAGGATCACATAAAACCTTTCGAGTATAACATATACCGAACAAAGAAGAAGGACCAGCGCACCGGTCATCGCCCATAAAGGAGCACCCGGATGACCGTCCCAGGAAATGGCTGTCACCTGCACGGGTGACTTTTTACCGCGACCCTTTTTCATGTTGCCTTTTCTCTCCTCCCGCGACCCTAATCGCCCGAGGAAAGCCGGCACAGCCCGGTTGCCCAACAGCAGAAAAAACAGCGGGGCGATGGCTATGAAATACCGTCCCTGGATCGCCGTAATGGGATCGCATCCGACGGGGTTGCAGTAAACATACAGGGCGGTTTCGACCAGCACGTACCCGGTAATAAATATTCCTGCCAGCAGCATTTTATGGTACAATCGCATCCCCCGTACCGGCAGCGAAAGCGCCAGTAAAACCATTCCTGTCACATAGAGATACGCCGCCCAGGGAGGAAGGGGGGTGTCGATCCAGCCGAAGAGTCCGACCAGGCTTGTCAGGTAGAGATCCAGGGAGTGCCCGAGGGTATTGTACAGGATGCCGATGAAACGGGCGGGATGCTCCAGAATGAATTTCTTTTGCCCGGCCGGGTCGATCGGGTTGATCGCTTCCGGTTCGTGAGGCTGCTGCGGGAGCCACAGCGTCTGACTCCTGTGCCCGGGTGACGTTTCCCACTTCTCATCGCCGGGCACCCAGGCCAGGGCTTTCGTCGCGGTCGCCTGCCCCGAACCCGCCAGCTTTTGAGCGATGACGCGGCCGGGAATCCCCGATAATGCTACGATCGCAACGACACCGAACAGACCGGCCGCGACCGTGAGGTACCGCCGCAAGGAACCAAACCGGCTGACAGGCAACAGGAAAAAGGTGAGCGCCACCACGGCATAGGGCTGTTTGGCGGCTGCCAGCATGGCCGCCACTGCCAGGTTCCGGGCGATTCCTTTTCCCCCGATCTTCTCCCCTTCGGCCGCCAGGTAACGCAGGATCAGGGCGACAAACAGGAAACTCAACCCTGTGGTGACG
>DAONFN010000291.1:0-4462 GCA_035403625.1 Bacteroidales bacterium | reverse complement strand
CATAGATCTCTTCGCAAGCGGAAGAGATCTATGGACTTTATTATGGTATAAGATTCGTCGTCTTACTTAATTTCAACCTCAGCTCCGGCTTCCTTTAATTGAACCATCAGCGCATTTGCTTCATCTTTCGATACGCCTTCCTTGATCGCCTTCGGTGCGGCATCAACCAGTTCCTTTGCCTCTTTCAGGCCCAGGCTGGTCAGTTCCTTCACCAGTTTCACCACGGCCAGTTTAGCCTGTCCGGCCGACTTCAGAATAACGTCAAAGGTCGTCTTCTCGGCGGCTTCGGGGGCTGCTGCTGCGGCTGCGGGGGCGGCTACGGCAACGGCTGCGGCGGCGGGTTCAATACCGTATTCCTCTTTCAGGATCTTCGCTAATTCGTTAACCTCTTTTACTGTCAAATTAACTAACTGTTCTGCAAACGCTTTTAAATCTGCCATTGTTATTGTTATTTGTGTTCCGAAACGGGGAACGGTTAATTACTGGTTTTTCTTTCTCGTTAATTATCGATTATTCAGGCTTTTCCGAAAGGGTCTTGACAATCCCGGAAAGTTTGTTCCCTCCCGACTGCAACGCGGAGATCACATTCTGGGTCGGTGACTGCAGCAGGCCGATCAGGTCGCCAATCAGTTCAAATTTCGACTTGATGTTGATCAGTGCGTCGAGCTGGCTGTCGCCCAGGTATACGCATTCTTCTACGTAGGCACCCTTCAGCAGCGGTTTGGGGGCAGTCTTGCGGAATTCCTTGATCATTTTGGCCGGATCGTTGGGCACCTCCGAGAACATGATGGAGGTCGGTCCCTTCAGCGCCGGGTAAAGCTCTTCAAACGGCTTTCCCGAGCGCTCCATGGCCTTATGAAGCAGGGTATTCTTGACCACCTGCATTTGAACATTCTTCCGGAAGCAAGTCCTCCTCAACCGGCTCGTGGTATCGGCATTCAGTGCCGACGTATCGGTCAGGTAAAAGGAACTGGCTTCTTTCAGTTGTTCTGCCAGGGAATCGATAAACTGGTCTTTTTCTTCTTTTTTCATGATTGTTGTCTCTCAGGTTACGTAGTTAGGCAGTGATCGATTTCGGATCCACCTGGACACTCGGGCTCATGGTACTCGATATATAAATGCTCTTTACATAGGTACCTTTCGCCGACGAGGGTTTCAGTTTGATGATCGTGGTGATGAGTTCGCGTGCATTGTCCACGATCTTGTCGCGTTCGAAAGAAACTTTCGCGACTCCGGCGTGGATGATGCCGAACTTGTCGACCTTGAAATCAATCTTACCTGCTTTCACCTCTTTCACGGCCTTGCCAACCTCCATGGTAACAGTCCCCGTTTTCGGGTTGGGCATCAGTCCCCGGGGTCCGAGGATTCGTCCGAGTGCACCAACCTTGGCCATCACACTGGGCATGGTGATAATGACGTCCACATCTGTCCATCCACCCTTGATCTTTTCGATATAGTCATCCAGTCCGACATGGTCGGCTCCCGCCTGCCTGGCTTCGTCCTCCTTGTCGGGAGTGCAAAGTACAAGCACGCGGACGGTCTTACCGGTACCGTGTGGAAGCGTCACGATGCCACGGACCATCTGGTTGGCTTTACGGGGATCAACCCCAAGGCGTACGTCAATATCTACGGATGAGTCAAACTTCGTACTGCTGATCTCTTTGACGAGCGCAGCAGCATCCGCTAACGAATACACGGCGTTCTTGTCGATCTTCGACAAGGCTACCTTCCTCTTTTTTGTCAGCTTTTGCATGTTATGATTATTAAGATTGTTGTTAATGAGGTTTATTAACAACAATGGGTTTCAACGAATTATTTCTTGAAAGGCGCCGGACCGGTCACTGTGATCCCCATACTGCGTGCTGTCCCGGCAACCATGCGGATGGCCGATTCAAGCGTAAAGGCATTCAGGTCGGGCATCTTGTCTTCAGCGATCTTCTGCACCTGTTCCCACGAAACCGAAGCAACCTTGTTCCGGTTCGGTTCCGGCGAGCCTTTCTGGAGTTTGGAGACCTCCATCAACTGAACGGCAACCGGGGGGGTCTTGATGATGAAGTCAAACGATTTGTCACGATACACGGTTATGATCACCGGGATGATTTTCCCTGCCTTGTCCTGTGTACGGGCATTGAATTGTTTGCAAAACTCCATGATATTCACCCCTTTGGCACCCAATGCAGGTCCGATGGGGGGAGAGGGGTTCGCCGCAGCACCCTTGATCTGCAGCTTGATGATTCCGCTTACTTCTTTTGCCATTTTATTATTGATTTGTTGAGGCGCTCACCGGCGCTTCTTAATACTACTCTTTCTGTACCTGCATGAAGCTGAGCTCCAGCGGGGTCTTGCGGCCGAAGATCTTGACCATGACCTTCAGTTTTTTCTTTTCCTCGTTGATCTCTTCAATCACGCCGCTAAAGCTGTTGAAGGGTCCGTCGATTACCGTGACCGTTTCCCCAATGATAAAGGGAATGTTCACCTCTTCGCCTTGTTCCGACAGTTCATCGAATTTTCCAAGGATCCGCTTCACTTCCGAGGGGCGGAGCGGATCGGCCGAACCTTTGGCACCCAGGAATCCCAGTACACCCGGGATATTCCGGATGATGTGCGGAACTTCTCCAACCAGCGCCGCTTCGATCAGCACATAACCCGGGAAATAGTTTCGCTCTTTGCTGACTTTTTTCCCGTTACGGATCAGATAGACCTTTTCGGTCGGGATGAGCACCTGGGAAATATATTCCTCAAGGTGATGGTTAATTATCTCGCTTTCAAGATATTGCTTAACCTTCTTCTCGTTCCCGGAGATGGCCCTGACAACGTACCATTTTTTGGTGATTTCGGTCATGCTGGTATTGGGATGGGTGATCCGGTTTGGGTTGCTACCCAGGGGCAGTCCCTGAAGTTGCTAGAACAATTTGTAGAATTGCATGAGGACGTTGCGAAATACCTCGTCCATGGCAAACACTAGAACGGCGATGATCAGAGAGGCGACAGAGACCACAATGGCGCTGCCTTGCAGTTCCGCCCAGGTGGGCCAGGAGACCTTATGCATCAGCTCATCGTAGCTTTCCTGGATGTAAGTGACAACTTTATTAGCCATTGTTCAGACATTTTGCACGGGTGGTAGGAATCGAACCCACAGCCTACGGTTTTGGAGACCGCCACTCTACCAGTTGAGCTACACCCGTGTGTAATTAAACTTTGCCGATGGTTTGAAGGAGCCGGGCGTGAAACCCGTTGTCCGGGTTTCACACTCGTTTCCGGTACCTAATTAGTCGAGGATCTCTGTAACCTGTCCTGCGCCAACGGTACGTCCGCCTTCGCGGATAGCGAAGCGAAGTCCCTTGTTCATGGCGATTTCGGAGATCAGGTCGACGTGAATGGTCAGGTTGTCGCCCGGCATACACATTTCGATACCTTCCGGCAGGTGGATCTCTCCCGTAACGTCGGTGGTACGGAAGTAGAACTGCGGACGGTATTTATTGTGGAACGGGGTATGACGTCCGCCTTCCTGAGTTTTCAGGATATAGACCTCAGCCTTGAATTTTTTATGCGGGGTGATCGAGCCCGGTTTGGCGATAACCATACCACGGCGGATCTCGTCCTTATCGATACCACGGAGCAGCAGACCAGCATTGTCGCCGGCTTCACCGCGATCGAGGATCTTACGGAACATTTCAACCCCTGTGACGACGGATTTCAGTTTTTCAGCGCCCATACCGATGATTTCGACGGGGTCGCCGGAGTTGATAACGCCGGTTTCGATCCTGCCGGTGGCAACGGTACCGCGGCCGGTGATGGAGAATACGTCTTCAACGGGCATGAGGAAGGACTTGTCGACGTCGCGGGTCGGCAGGGGGATCCAGGTATCGACGGCTTCCATCAATTCCATGATCTTTTCCACCCACACCGGTTCCTTGTTGAGTCCGCCGAGGGCCGAACCGCGGATAACCGGGGTATTGGCTCCGTCGAAACCGTAGAAGGTAAGCAGGTCGCGGATTTCCATTTCAACGATCTCGAGAATTTCGGGATCGTCAACGCTGTCGCACTTGTTCATGAAAACCACGAGCTTGGGAACACCGACCTGACGGGCGAGGAGGATATGTTCACGGGTTTGGGGCATCGGACCGTCGGTAGCGGCAACAACGAGGATAGCGCCGTCCATCTGGGCAGCACCGGTAACCATGTTCTTAATATAGTCGGCGTGACCCGGGCAGTCAACGTGAGCGTAGTGGCGATTCGCGGTCTGGTACTCGATGTGAGCGGTGTTGATCGTGATTCCGCGTGCTTTTTCTTCCGGCGCGTTGTCGATCGAGTCGAACGAACGGAACTCGGATAACCCTTTATCTGCCAAAACCAAGGTGATGGCAGCCGTTAATGTGGTTTTGCCGTGGTCAATGTGGCCAATCGTCCCGACATTGACGTGCGGCTTGGTGCGTGAAAAATGTTCTTTAGCCATTGGATA
>DAONFN010000290.1:0-4498 GCA_035403625.1 Bacteroidales bacterium | reverse complement strand
GGTAACAGTTGTGCATTGTCGGTGGTCGCTTTTAATGCCGGGTTGAGATGGAGGGTCGGGAAATACTTACGGTTTATATGCAGGCGGTCAATATCCTCTGCAACCCCTTGTTCGATTGTATGGAGAAGGACCTCACAACAGCCGGCTTCGGCCAGGATGTTTCCCAGGGCTGTGCCCAGGGTACCGGCGCCGATGATGGCGACCGGAGTGTTTGAGTGGTTCATGGTCATTTCGATTGAATGGGTATAAACCGGATACGGAAACAGGCGCCACTATTGTTTGAAACATGGAGGGATGCTTCTATCTGTTCCACCAGGATTTGCACGATCTGAGTACCCATTGACTGGCTTGGTCTTGTGGCGAAATCGTGGGGGAGGCCAATCCCGTTGTCACTGATCGAAATGCAGAACTTCTCTCCCTCATCCGGATAAAGCCGTACCCATATATCTCCGGTTCGTTCACCGGGAAAGGCATATTTATATGCGTTGGTTATCAATTCATTGATGATCAGTCCCAGCGGAAGTGCCATCTCGATCGAGACGTTACACGGGCTGGTTTCGGTGCACAGAGTCACCCGCTTGTTGTTGAATGAACTCGAGATGATCAACGTCAGATGTCGCAGGTAGCTGTCAAACGGGATGCTGCTGATCTCCTGGGTCTGGTAGAGTTGCTCATGCACCAGCGACATCGTTCTGACCCTCAGCTGCAATTCGGTAAGTGAATCTTTTAACTCGTCGTTTGACGACTGGTCGCACTGCATGTTCATCAGGCTCACCAGGATGGCGAAATTATTCTTTACCCGATTGTGTATCTCCCGAAGAAGATACTCTTTCTGGCGGGAGTTTTCGGATAATTCCTCTTCATATTTGATCCGGTCACTGATATCCCTGACGATGGCGATGACATTCTTTACTTCATGTGTCGAAGGGTCGGAAACCGGGTTGTAAACGATTTCGGCCCAGAAGGAGAATCCATCCTTACGCCGGACCTTGCAAATGGTTTTGATCGATTTCTTATGGATCAGCATTTCCCCGATCTGACGGGTGAGTGTTCCTTTGCAAGGAGGCTCAACCAGTTCGAGGATCGCCATTCCGCGCATCTCCTCCGTGGTATATCCATAGAACTTTTCACAGGAGGGGCTGATATACAATCGTTTTAGCTGGGCATCGAACAGGGAGATGACATCGGCCGAGTTTTCAGCCAGGAAGCGATGGAGTTCCTCACTTTGTTTCAGTCTCGACTCCGCTTCGGCCCGGGTGGCAATTTCCTTGGTCAACCGGTCATTCAACTCTTTCAGTTCGTTTTTCCTTTTCCTGTTCTTGCGCGTGATCGTGTTGGTGAAAAGAATGAGCGAAAGCATGATCAGAAGGGCAACCTCGAAAAGCAGGATCTGGATCCGCCGGTTCCGGATGTCGAGTTCCTGGAGGATGGTTTCCTGCTGAAGAAGTTCGTTCTGTCCCTCACTGGTGCGAATGGCCCGGTTTGCGTCGAGGATCCGGATTTCGGAGCGGTTCCGGTCATAGTGCATTTTGGTCCGGTAATCATAACAGGTGCGGAAATACTTAAGCGCATCCTCATAACGGTGTTCTTCGCGGGCGAAGTTTGCCAGTTGGGTATAGACGGTTTCAAGCTGATCGGTGCTTTTGATTTGTTCAGCGAGACGGAGCGATTGTTCCAGGTAGTATCGTGCCGAATCTTTCCGGCCCATCAGCCAATAGGCTTCCCCAACGTTAAGCAGGGAAGAGGATACCAGTTTAGGAGGCCCCGTCTTTCTCCGGATCCGCAAGGCTGCCAGGTTGTATTTCAGGGTAAGTGGGTAATTTCCCATCACCTGGTTGATGTGCGCTATGCGTGTATAAAGAATGGCGATCTCGGCCATATTGCCGGCTTCTCCGGCCAGGATGAGGGCCTGGCGATAGTTAAGGTCAGCCTGTGTATACAATTTTTTCTGGACAAAGGCATCGCCCAGCAGTTTATATCCTCCGATCTCCAAATTGCGGTCCTGTGCCCGGTGGTACCAGGGAAGCGCCAGGAAGCCGTACAAAATAGCACTGTCGCACAGGTTCCGCGCAAGAGAGTACTTGGCCTGGCAGAGGTAAACCTGACCACGCGATGCCGGATCGGTTGTCTGGCGGGAGAGACGGACCATGATCCCTATGTATTTCTCGGCCAGTCTGTGGTCCTTGATGATCTGGAAGAAGAACTGCGTCACTCTGTCGTAACCCCGGATCTGGTTGGGGATATCCGTAGCAGGATAGAGGTCGATCATTTGAAAATACTGGTCCAACATTTTCAAATAGTCTTCTTTCTGGAGATATATTTTCGACAGCGTGGTGTGAGCCTCCATTTGCCCCTGGAGGTAATGCACCTGCACGGCACGGGTCAGGGCCCGGTCGGCGAAAACCTTGGCAGTATCGAGGTTGGATTCGAGCGAACGAGCGGCCAGTTGATTGAGTGAATCAGCCTGTTTTCTCAGGTCGGTCCTGACGGTGGCTGCAGATGCCATACCCAGTCCCGCTAAAGCGGCAAAGGGCAAAACGAGAAGAATGCAGCGCAGGTTGTTCATGACCCCTGATTCAGATAGTAGTCGACCGACTTGATTCCGCAAAAATAAAATAATATTCCCGGCTATAGGATGCTGTCAGGTTTTTCCGGCAGACTGTATGCTGGCATTCAGTTCAAAGCCGATGAGAAGGCTTATTGCGTTTATGTAGATCCAGACCAATACAATCATCAGCGTGCCAAGTGACCCATACAATACGTTATAGCTGGAGAAGTGATCGACATAGAAGTTGAATCCCAGCGTAGTCAGGATAACAAGGAGCGTTGACAGGATGGATCCTGCTGAGAAGAACCGGAAACTTTTTTTACCCCCCGGCGCCAGGTAATAAATAAATGAGATTGCGGTGAGCAGCAACCCAAGGATAATGAGCCATCGGGCCATTTCGATCAGGATTACCAGGAGAGCGCTTTCTTCCAGGAACCGGGGCAGGAGGAGGCTGAGAAGCCCGGGGCCAAGCGTGATCAGACCGATGGCCAGGATAAGAAGCAGACTGTTTACCAGAACAATAAGCAGTGAGGCGAGGTACTGTATATAACCCGGCCGGGTTTCAACATGATGATACGTGTTGTTGAAGGCCACGATGAGTTTGTTCACACCGTTGGTGGAGAAATAGAGGGACAGGAGGAGGTTGACCAGGAGCAGACTGCTTCGCGGCCGGGTTACAATGTCGATGATCGTCTCCCTGACTGTTTCAAAGGTGCTGGCCGGGATAAAATCGCGGACCAGGAGGAGGAGCTGGATCTGGAAGTTCTCGATGGGGATGAAGGGGATGATGCTGAATAGAAATATCAGGAAGGGAAAGATGGCGAGGAAAACGGAATAGGAAATGGCTGCCGCCCGGGATGTGATGTACCCTTTGGTCAAACCTCTGAAAAAGAATCCGGCTACATCATACAAGGGCAGGCTGTTGAATCCGGGCAGCACAAGCTTGCGCGACACCCTGAGAACATAGGCTGTCGCCGGGAGACCTTGTAGAAAAAGAATCAGTCGTTTGAGAAGGGTCATGGCAGGGAGACCGTGATTTATCCGGCTTTGAGGCTGAGATCCAGGCTTTGGATGTGATGGGTCAGGGCCCCCATGGAGATGAAATCCACCCCGGTTTCCGCGTACGTCCTGAGGGTTTCGGGGGTAATACCACCGCTGGCTTCGGTCTCGAATCTTCCGCCAATGCGGCGGACCGCCTCTGCCAGATCCTCTACGGTGAAATTGTCGAGCATAATGCGGTCGACACCTCCATGGTCAAGCACCTCCTGCAACTCCGAAAAATTTCTGACCTCGATCTCGACTTTAAGGTCTTTCCCTGTTTTGTCAAGGTAACGTTGCGTCGCTTCGATGGCCTGGATGATCCCCCCTGCATAATCCACATGATTGTCCTTGATCATGATCATATCGTAAAGACCCATCCGGTGGTTTTCACCGCCGCCTGTTCTGACGGCATATTTCTCCAGTTCGCGTAAAAGGGGAGTGGTTTTGCGTGTGTCGAGGACACGGGTCGGGAGGCCTCGTAGCAGGGATACTGCCCTACGGGTCGCAGTGGCTATTCCGCTCAGTCGCTGCATGAAGTTGAGCACCAACCGCTCCGAACGCAGGATGGAGGCAGGATTTCCGGTAACGGTAAATGCCACCTGGCCCGGTACAACGGAATCGCCATCTTTCAGAAAGATCTCTATCAGGAGCGACGGGTCGACCTGATGGAAGATTTTACCGGCAAGGTCCACTCCGCAGATTACCCCATGGTCTTTGACGATCAGCCGGGCTTTTACCGTGTGACCCTCCGGGATGGTAGCCAGGGAAGTGTGATCGCCGTCGCCTGTATCTTCTTCCAGGGCACGCGTAATGATTTCTTCAATGTTCATAACCCGTTTAATTTTCCTGCACCTGGAATTGGTGGATCAGATCCTGGCCTCCGGCCGATTTAACAATAAAGTAGACGCG
>DAONFN010000289.1:0-4501 GCA_035403625.1 Bacteroidales bacterium | reverse complement strand
GCAGGGATCTATAACGACCTGAAGCGATCGACCACCTGGGACCTGGCGACCAACGTTGAGGATGTCACCCTGCTGTACGATCAGTTCAATTTTACCACCGTTTCGGCGGGGTTCAAATGGGCCTATGGAGAAAAGTTCATCCAGACCATCAACAACAAGATCTCGCTGGGCACCGACTATCCCATCGTTTGGCTGCAGTACACCCGGGGACTGAAGGACCTTTTCGGAAGCGGATACGCCTTCAACCGGGTCGATCTCCAGGTTAAGAAGACCTTCAACATCAAGTATCTCGGCAAGCTCACCACAACGCTCAATGCCGGATATATCGATCGGGCCCTCCCTGCCTGCAACCTCTATTACGCACCCGCCGGTTACCGTTTCATTGCCCTCTATGCCCCGGGCAGCTTCGCCACCATGCGCAGCAACGAATTTCTGTCCGACCGGTACGCGTCACTCTCCCTTTACCACGATTTCGGATACCTGCTTTTCAAGGGAAAGAAGTGGTTCCACCCCGAGTTTGCCCTTGCCCAGAACATTGGCTTCGGATGGCTGGATCACACGGAACGGTACAACCAACTGATCCTCCACCCGCACACGATGGATCTTGGATACTATGAATCGGGCCTGCTGGTCAACAACCTGATCAACCTGCAGCTTTACAAGGTAGGCATCGGCGCTTTCTACCGCTGGGGACCCTATTCCTTCGACAAAACCCTCGATAATTTCGGGTTTAAAGTGAGTTTGTTGTTCCCCTTTTAAGGAGTGGTTGATAAATACGTGACGTTGTCTCGTCACCTCGTTACCGGGTCACCTCGTCACCTCGTCACAGGGTCACCTCGTCATCTTTTTACCAATTTAGAACCAATCAAAATTTAATTCCGGTAAAAGAGAATTTGATTATTTATATACATTTGCTCACATATATAAGCAACTTTCACATTTATGGATGATTCGAACGTACAGAAACCCGGCGAAGAGAATGAAAATCAGCAGGGTTCCTCGCGAAGGGATTTCCTCAAAAACCTCGGACTGGCGGGGGTCGGCGTAGCAGCCGGGGCCGCAGCGCTCTATTCGGGCCACATCTTCGAGGCCAAGAAGGAGGTTTCGGGCGACGAGAAGGTGCTGCTCACACAGGACGGCAAGCTCGTCAGTGTCGATTCGCTGGAGATCAAGGCGGTAGAGAAGACCGGCACCGCGCTTCACACCCAGGAAGGGCGTGAGGGGATCGCCGGGCGTCGCTGGGTGATGGTTACCGACCTGTCGAAATGCCGCAATGCCCGCAAGTGCATCTCTGCCTGCCAGGGAGCCCACCAGCTCCGCCCGGAGCAATACCACATGAACACGCTCCAGATGCAGGATACGCCGGGCACCGCACCCTATAACATGCCCAAGAACTGCCAGCATTGCGACAATCCGCCGTGCGTTTCGGTGTGTCCCGTGGATGCCACGTACAAGCGTCCCGACGGTATCGTACTGATCGACAACGAGCGGTGCATCGGCTGCCGGTTCTGCATGGCTGCCTGCCCCTATTCCGCGCGTATTTTCAACTGGCTCGAACCCAGGGATGCCGCGGCCCACGCCGGGGAGGAGTACAACGTCGAACTGAATGTGCCCCAGAAACGCGGGACCATCTCCAAATGCCTTTTCAGCGCCGACCGTTTGCGTGAAGGCAAGCTCCCTTACTGTGTGGAGGCCTGTCCCAACGGCGTCTATTATTTCGGCGACGAAAACGAAGATGCCGTTACCAACGGTACCACCAAGGAGACCGTCAGGCTCAGCAAGCTGCTGAGCGACAATGGCGGCTACCAGTTGATGCCCGAACTGGGCACCAAACCCAGGGTTTATTACCTGCCCCCGAAAAACCGCCTGTTCCCGTTCGAGGAAGCCAGGGATGAGACACCCGAAAAAGTATGACGCGTATGAACGAGAATACACCGACCTTCGAACAGATCACCCATGATCTTTCCCATCACATCCGGATCAACAAGGGATTCCTGGCCTGGATGGGATTCCTGACCGTCGCGCTGATCGTCTGTCTTTACGCCTATTCCATCCAGTTGAAGACCGGGCTTGGCGTGGCCGGCATCCGCGACTACGTCACCTGGGGGATGTACCTGGCCAATTTCGTCTTTTTCGTCGCCGCCAGCCTGATCGGCATGCTGATCAGCGCCGTACTGGGAATGCTGGGGATGAAATGGCTCACCCCGATCACCCGCATCGCCGAGACGATCGCCGTGGCCTTCGCTGCTGTAGCCGGGCTCGTGATCGTCTCCGACATGGGGCGCCCCGAACGGCTTGCTTACGTCTTCCTTTACGGCCGGCCCCAATCGCCCATCCTCTGGGATGTGACCGTGATCACCACCTACTTCGTGCTCAGCCTGATGCTGCTGTATCTCCCGCTGATCGCCGACATGGCCATCCTGCACAGGCGGATGGACACGATCCCCGGCTGGCTGCGCAACGTGTACAAGGTGCTGTCACTGAGGTTTACCGACAGCCCCGAGCAAAACCGCATCATCCACCGTTCCATCCGCATCCTGCTGATCCTGATCATCCCCGCCGCCCTTTCCATCCATACCGTCACCTCCTGGCTGTTTGCGGTCACCTCGCGCGCCGGGTGGGACAGCACCATCTTCGGCCCCTATTTCGTTTCCGGCGCTTTCGTAGCCGGTTCCGCCGCCGTGATCATCGCCATGTACTTCTTCCGGAAGAATTACCGGCTGCAGGATTACTTCACCGACCTGCATTTCAACAACATGGGCAAGGTGCTGGCCACCGTTTCGCTTGTCTATCTCTATTTCAACATCAACGAATTCCTGGTTCCCGGATACAAGATGAAACGCGCCGATGCTATCCACCTGCAAGAACTGTTTGCAGGCAAGGATGCGGTTCTTTTCTGGCTGGTACAGGGTGGAGGACTGCTGCTCCCGATCCTTTTCATGCTCTTTCGCCGCTTCCGCAAACCGTTACCGCTGCTGCTGATTTCCATCGCCGTGCTGATCGGCGCCTGGTTCAAGCGCTATATCATCGTGATCCCAACGCAGGAGCATCCCTTCCTGCCGATCCAGCATGTACCCCACAACTTTGCCCACTACTCCCCGACCCTGATTGAAACGCTGATCTCCGTGGCTCCCTTTATCCTGGTGCTGATCATCATCACCCTGATATCCAAATTCTTCCCGGTAATTCCCATCCACGAAACCGCCCGGGAGAAAGGTATTGAACCTATCTCATTTGATTAACCGAATAACCGACGGACCATGCCTGTCAAGAAACTGTTGCCCGCTGCGATCCTGATCGTCCTGTTTATGCGACTGTCCGCCCAAACCTGGGTGGTGCCCGATGATCAGAAAGCCGTTACGGCTCCCTTCAAATTCACCCCCGAAATGCAGAAACAGGGGGAACAGACCTACCTGAAGAACTGCCAGTCGTGCCATGGCCTGCCCGGGAAAGACAACTGGGCCAGGCTGACGCCGCCTCCGGGCGACCTTGCCGCCTCCAAAGCACAGAGCCAGACCGATGGCGAGATCTTCTTCCGGATCACCACCGGGAAGGCGCCGATGCCCGAGTTCCGTAACATCATCCCCGAAGAGGAACGCTGGCATGTGATCGCTTTTCTGCGGTCGTTCAACCCGAAATATGTTCAACCCGAACCTGCAGCAAAGGCCGTATTTACGGGCCGTACCGTTTCCCTCGCCATGGCCTGGGATGAAACGCAGAAAAAGGTGGCCGTAACTGCGACGGAAAAGTTGAAGGATGGTCAAACCGCCCCGGCTGCCAGTGTGGAGGTCATGCTGTATGTAAAACGCTATTTCGGAAAACTGCAGGTGGATGAAACCCGCACGACCAATTCCGCGGGGAAAGCGCTCTTCACTTTCCCCTCCGATCTTCCGGGCAACAAGGATGGATACGTCGAACTCACTGCGGCCGTGAATGACCCGAAGAACGCCATGCACACCACCCCGGCCGGGGTGACACTCGCTATCGGGAAGCCCACCGACCGGCCGGGCCTCACCAACACCCGTGCCTGGTGGTCCACACGCGACAAAGCTCCGATCTGGATCATGGCCACCTACACCGGCGCCGTTCTGATTGTGTGGGGATTTATCTTTTACATCCTCTACCTGGTGGTGGTGAGGATGAGGAAATTGGGGAAAGCCTGAGAAAGGAATGAAGGAATGAAGGATTGCAGACCAATAGAAAAAGAATGATAATGACAGACATGAAACGATTTTGGTTTTTTTGGTTTTTGACTGCGGCCTGTATATGTTTACCGCCCCATGCCCAGGCGCAGGATTTCGAGGAAGAGGTGGGGATCACCGAGCACCTCGACACCATCATTCCCCAGGGCCTGATGTTCAACAATGAAGAGGGTCAACCGGTCGATCTGCGGTCGCTTATCACCAAACCCACGATCCTGTCGCTGGTCTATTACGATTGCCCGGGAATCTGTCCGCAACTCCTTTCGGGAGTGTCCGACGTGATCGAACGGATGGGCATG
>DAONFN010000288.1:0-4501 GCA_035403625.1 Bacteroidales bacterium | reverse complement strand
TGTAAACCGTCAGCTAAAGCAGACGGCAATAAATATGGAAAATGATATTCGGAGGTGGCTCATTATTCAAATTTTTACACATACTTCGGCTTACGCTCAGTATCACAGAATCTAACCAGTTTTGCATTCGCAAACCTGTCAAGATTCTGTATATATGCCCGCCGCAGGCGGAAACTTAAAACTTGAGACTTGCGACTTGAGACTTGCGACTATTACTAAAAACGATCCCCTTGCTCTCTAACCTTACCCATCACCGTATCCTTGTCACCGGCGGCGCCGGGTTCATCGGCTCGAACCTTTGTGAAGACCTGTTGGCTCATGATAACGAGGTGGTATGCCTCGACAACTTCTCCACCGGGCGGCGGGAGAACCTGGCGGGATTCATTGATCATCCGCGGTTCACGCTGATCGAGGGCGATATCCGCGATGCGGAGGCCTGCCGCCGTTCCGTGGAAGGAGTGCAATTGGTGCTGCACGAGGCGGCGCTGGGTTCGGTACCGCGTTCGATCCACGACCCGGTGACCACCAACGCGGTGAATGTCGGCGGTTTCCTTAATATGCTGGTAGCTGCCCGCGATGCCGGGGTGGCCCGGTTCGTCTATGCCGCCAGTTCCTCCACGTACGGCGATTCGGAAAACCTCCCGAAAGTCGAGGAGGTGATCGGCCGGCCGCTGTCGCCTTACGCCGTCACCAAGTATGTGAACGAGCTTTACGCCCATGTCTTTGCGATGCATTACGGGCTGGAGACCATCGGCCTGCGCTATTTCAACGTGTTCGGGCGGCGGCAGGACCCGAACGGCGCCTATGCCGCGGCGATCCCGAAGTTCGTCCTGGCGCTGATGGATCACCGTTCGCCGCACATCCATGGCGACGGCACCAGTTCGCGCGACTTCACCTACATCGACAACGTGATCGCGATGAACCACCGGGCGGCGACCACCGCGAATCCCGACGCCCTCAACCAGGTGTTCAACACCGCCACCGGCGAGCGCTGCGATCTGAATCGCATGACCGCCCTGATGAAGCTTTACCTCTCAGCACATGATCCGGCCATCGCGGCGATCCCCAACGAATACGGCCCCCTGCGGAAAGGTGACATCCCCCATTCGCTGGCCTCCGTCGAAAAGGCGAAAAGGATCCTCGGCTACGAACCCATCGTGCGGTTCGAGGAAGGATTGAAGAGAACGGTGGAATGGTACGTAAAAAGTCTCAAGTAACAAGTCACAAGTCGACTTGTGACTTGTGGCTTCCTGCTACCTTGGACGAGACTGGACAAACCCTGGAGGTTTGATAAAGGTATAATCCAGCTATAATACAGGATAGATACAGCTATAAGCCAGGAAGCATATAGAAAGCATACAGAAAGCATATAGAAAGACTGGAGAAAGCATAGAGAACATTGCATTTAAGATTTAGATCGGCATCATTACCATTTTGATTACGTGATCTTTAATTCATTCATATACCTGCTATTTCTGCCGTTTGTTGCGGTTGTATACTACCTTTTTCCGGGAAAATACCGGTGGATCTGGTTGCTGGTGGCGAGTATTGCGTATTACCTTTCGTTCATCCCGGTGTTTTTCGGCTTGGTGGCGCTGATGATTGCAGGGAATTACCTCGGGGGCAGGTGGTTGAAGTCGATGACCGAAAAGGGCAATGGAAAAATGGCCCTCACCGCGCTGGTTGTGCTCAACCTCCTGGTACTGGCTTTTTTCAAATATTTCCGCTTCCTTTTCCCCGGCCTGGAGATCGATCTCTGGTTTGTCGACTGGTTCTACCGCGTGGATCCCATTACCCGGATGATCCTCCCGTTGGGACTGTCGTACCTGGTGTTTACGGTGATCAGTTACCTCATCGAAATAAAGAGAAAGACCATCGACCCTGAAATGCATCCGGGATATTTTTCGCTCTACCTTCTCTTCTTCCCGCGTATTGCCCAGGGGCCCATTGACCGGCCGAAAGTCTTGCTTCCCCAGCTCAGGGAAATTCATGCTTTCGATAACAACCTGGTGACCAGTGGGTTGAAGCTGATGCTTTGGGGATACTTTAAAAAACTGGTAGTGGCCGACCGGCTGGCCATCTATGTCAATGCCGTGTACGGCAACAGTGAACATCACAATGGGACCACCCTGATGGTCGCCACGGTTTTTTTTGCTTTTCAGATCTATGCCGATTTCTCGGGATATACCGATATCGCATTGGGTTCGGCGCAGATCTTCGGGATCCGGCTCACCGGTAATTTCCGGCAACCGTATCTCGCTACTTCTGTCAAAGATTTCTGGAACCGGTGGCATATCACCTTTTCCACCTGGCTCCGCGACTATTTGTTCCTTCCCCTGGCTTTCTTTTTCTCGAAACGGATGAAAAAGGACCGGTACCTGTTCCTGAAAACCGAAAACTGGATCTATTTCTTCGCGATCATGATCACCTTTGCCATCTGCGGAATATGGCACGGGGAGGGGTGGCATTTCCTGGCGTGGGGTGTTCTGTTCGGACTCCTGCTTACCCTGAGCAACTGGCTGCATCCGTTCGGCCGTCATTTCCGCAAGATACTGAAGGTCAAAAAGAATTCAACCCTGGCCCAGACCTTTAGTATTGCTATTACCTTTCTAATTATCTGTTTCACATTCATTTTTTTCCGGGCAGATTCGCTTTCGACCGCCGGAAAGATTATCAAAACGATTTGTTCGTCATCGGGTATTCCTTTCTATGGATCACCTGCCCACGTGGTTTATATGCTGGTAGGTATCCTGCTCCTGGTCATAGCCGACCTGGGCACTGAGTTTTTCAGAACCCGGACGAAACTGATGTTCCACCCATATCCGGCTGTTCGATTGGGGTCGGTTGTATTCCTGGCTATGATCATTCTTCTGGTCGGGGTCTTTGATGGGGGTCAATTCATCTATTTCCAGTTTTAACAGGAGGATATCTGGTCAATGAACCGGATGGAGAGAAAAGAGGCATTCAGATTTCTCAAGAAGTTGGCGCTGATTCTGTTTATCCTTGTGATCTGCGACCAGGGAATAGGTGCTTTGCTGCGTCATTTCTATTTTACGCAGAAATCCGGCTTACTGTACCGCACCACCTATGCCATCGACAGTACCCGTGCGGATATTCTTGTTTTTGGCTCATCCCGGGCCAACCATCATTATGTACCCCAGGTTTTCGAGGACAGCCTTAAACTGAGGTTTTACAATACGGGGCGAGACGGCAACTTCATTCTTTACAATTATGCTGTTTTTAAAGCGATTGTATCCCGTTATAGCCCCCGGATAATACTATTCGACCTGGATCCTTCCGAACTGAGCCGCGACGAAACAAGCTATGAACGCCTTTCTTCCTTGTTGCCTTATTGCCGGGATCATTGGCAAGTCAGGGATGTGGCAGCATTGAAGTCCCCTTTTGAGAAACTGAAACTGATATCAGCTACCTATCCTTACAATTCTCTTCTCCTCACAGTGGTGATTGGTAACCTGGAGATGAACCGCAATCGAAAATCGGATGATAACGGATATGTGCCATTGTTCCCAGAAATGAAAAGAGAACAGCCTGAAACTCTGGAATCGGAACAGGCTCCATTAGACTCCAGCAAGGTCAATGCGCTGAATTCGATCGTTCGAATTTGCCGTATTAAAAATATCCGGTTGGTGTTGGTACGATCTCCCGTATTCTGCTATTGTCTTGACGACGCAGGCAATTTGCTGATATCCAAAATATGCAGTGAAAACCATATTGAGTACCTTAATCTGTCGCCGCCAACAGGGCCATTGTCGAATCCGGGTTTGTTTGCCGATGCAAACCACCTGAACGATCGGGGAGCCCATGCTTTTTCAAAAATTGTCGCTCACCAACTAGTTCAACACACTCATCCTGTTCCGTGAATTCAAAATACGCTGATATTGTCGCTTTCATTCGTGAGGTCTATGGCATACCTGAAGGCGTGATCCCACTACATGCACCCGTATTTCAGGGCAATGAAAAGAAGTACCTGGAAGCCTGCATCGATTCTACCTTTGTGAGCTCGGTAGGACCCTTCGTCACGGAATTTGAGCAGAAGATGGCCGCCTATACCGGAGCCCATTTTGCGGTGGCCTGTGTGAATGGAACAGCCGCCCTTTTCCTTGCCTTAAAGCTGGCCGGAGTAAAAGCAGGAGATGAGGTGATCACCCAGCCTCTGACCTTTGTGGCCACCGCCAATGCGATCGCCTATCACGGGGCTCATCCGGTGTTCCTCGATGTGGATCGCGACACGCTGGGCCTCTCCCCCACTGCGCTGGAAGACTACCTGAAAAATCACACCCGTTACGATTCATCAGCCCATCAGCACATCAGCACATTAACGAATCGTCCGGTCACCGCCTGTGTCCCGGTGCACACGTTCGGCCATCCTTGCAGGATCGCGGACATCGTCGAGATCTGTGACCGGTTCGGCATTCCGGTGGTCAAGGCTGCCGCGGAGAGCCTGGGCAGCTTTTACCGCGGACAACATACCGGCACCTCC
>DAONFN010000287.1:0-4505 GCA_035403625.1 Bacteroidales bacterium | reverse complement strand
CAGTTCGGTGCCCGTCGCTGGCGCGCTGTCTTCCCCACCGCCCTGCTGGGCGAGGATGAGATCGTCGCGGCGTGTTGCCACTTCGCGCAGGCGCGCCACCATGCCACCGGTGCCCGCCGGGATAAGCCGGCCGACGATGACATTTTCCTTCAGCCCGATGAGTTCATCCTGGCGGGCGTTGATAGCTGCCTGTGTAAGTACTTTGGTAGTCTCCTGGAAAGAGGCCGCCGAAATCCAGCTCTTGGTCTGGAGGGAGGCGCGGGTGATCCCCTGCAGGATCTGGAAGGCGGTGGCCGGCTTTGCATCGCGCGCATCGACCAGCTTTTTATCCTTCCGTTTCAGCATGGAGATCTCATCGCGCAGTTTGCGTGCGCTGATGATCTGACCGGCCTTGAGTACGGTGGAATCGCCCGGATCGACGACCACCTTTTTCCCGTAGATCCAGTCGTTTTCCTCCTGGAAGTCGATCTTGTTGACAAGCTCTCCTTCGAGGAAACGGGAATCGCCCGGGTCTTCGACCTCCACCTTGCGCATCATCTGCCGCACGATGGTTTCGAAATGCTT
Source organism: Bacteroidales bacterium (assembly GCA_035403625.1). GTDB lineage: Bacteria > Bacteroidota > Bacteroidia > Bacteroidales > FEN-979 > CAIVAT01. The sequence continues at coordinate 3,941 of DAONFN010000287.1, read as the reverse complement.
GTCGTTGATCTTTACCCCCTGCAGACGGTACACTTCCTGAATTTCGTTGACGATGTACTCCTGCACCTTCATCGGCCCCTTGATGGCAAGGATGTCGCTGGGCGTCAGTGCGCCGTCCGACAACGCCGTACCGGCACGTACATAATCGTTCTCCTGGGCCAGGATCTGCTTCGACGTGGGAATGAGATAACGCTTTTCCTCGCCGGTCTTTGAGGTAATGATCACCTCGCGGTTGCCTCTCTTGAGTTTTTTGGCGAACGAAACCACCCCGTCGATTTCGGAAACCACGGCAGGATCCGACGGGTTCCGGGCTTCGAACAACTCGGTCACGCGCGGAAGACCTCCCGTGATGTCGCCTGCTTTTCCGATGGCACGCGGGATCTTGACCAGCACTTCACCGGCCTTGATCTTGACACCCTCATCGATATTGATGTGGGCACCGACAGGAATATCGTAGGTTTTAATGACCTCGCCCGAGGGGGAAAGGATGTTGATGGCCGGATTACGGGTCTTCTGACGGGATTCGATGACAACCTTTTCATGGTAGCCGGTCTGTTCATCCGATTCCACGCGGTACGTCACACCTTCGATGATGTTTTCGAAGCCAACTTTACCGGGAAGCTCCGAAAGGATCACGGCGTTGTAGGGATCCCATTCGCTGATGAGCTGGCCCTTTGACACAGCGTCGCCATCGCGGAAGTACAGTTTGGCTCCGTACGGAATGTGCGCGGAGGTGAGGGCGATGCGGGTGTTTTTGTCCACGATCCTCATTTCGGCTGAACGCCCGATGACGATCTCGAACTTTTCACCGTTTTCGCCGGTATAATCAACCGACCGGATCTCATCGATTTCGAGAAGTCCGTCGTATTTGGCTTCGATACGGGAAGCACTGGCGATATTCACACCGGCGACCCCCCCAACGTGGAACGTACGCAGGGTTAGCTGGGTACCCGGTTCACCGATACTCTGGGCGGCGATAACCCCTACCGCTTCTCCTTTCTGCACCATGCTGCCGGTTGCCAGGTTACGCCCGTAACACTTGGCACATACGCCTTTTTTCGATTCGCAGGTAAGCACCGAACGGATTTCAACGCTTTCCAGCGGAGAATTTTCGATCATACCGGCGATCTCTTCCGTAATCTCGGTACCGGCGGCAACAATGATCTCCCCGGTTTGCGGGTGATGGATATCGTGGAGTGATACACGTCCGAGGATACGGTCATACAGCGATTCGACGACTTCCTCGGCTTTTTTCAGCGCCGTGATTGTCAGCCCGCGGAGGGTTCCACAGTCCTCTTCGGAGATGATCACATCCTGCGATACATCCACGAGGCGGCGGGTCAGGTACCCGGCGTCGGCCGTTTTCAGAGCGGTATCCGCGAGACCCTTACGGGCACCGTGAGTAGAGATAAAATACTCGAGCACCGACAATCCCTCTTTGAAGTTGGAAAGGATCGGGTTTTCAATAATTTCGCCTCCTCCTGCACCGGACTTCTGCGGCTTGGCCATCAGTCCGCGCATTCCCGACAGCTGCCGGATCTGCTCCTTCGAACCACGGGCCCCTGAGTCGAGCATCATGTACACCGAATTGAACCCCTGCTTGTCGCTCTTGAGCTGGTTCATCAGGGAAACAGTCAGTTGGGAATTGGCATGGGTCCAGATATCGATGATCTGGTTGTAACGTTCGTTGTTGGTGATGAAACCCATGTTGTAGCTGTTCACCACTTCGTCCACTTCAGCGCGGGCATCCGATACCAGCGACTCCTTGATGTCGGGCACGATCACATCGTCGAGGTTGAACGAAAGTCCGCCCTGGAATGCCATATTAAAACCAAGTTCCTTGATATCATCGAGAAATTTGGCCGTTTTAGCCGTTCCGGTCTTCTTGAGGATTTGACCGATGATGTCGCGTAATGACTTCTTGGTCAGCAGCTCGTTGATATAGCCATACTCCTCAGGCACCACCTGGTTGAACAGAACGCGCCCCACCGTGGTATCAATGATCTTGGTAACCTTAACGCCATCCTCCATAAAGGTATTACGAACCTTGATGATGGCATGGAGATCGACCCGATCCTCATTGTAAGCAATGATCACCTCTTCAGGCGAGTAGAAGATCATTCCTTCCCCTTTGACTTTGCGGTCGGCATCACTGCGACGTGCCTTGGTCATGTAGTAAAGACCCAGGACCATGTCCTGCGAGGGTACCGTCACCGGCGCCCCGTTGGCCGGGTTGAGAATATTGTGTGAGGCCAGCATGAGGAGCTGGGCTTCCAGGATGGCTGCATTTCCCAGCGGAACGTGGACGGCCATCTGGTCACCGTCGAAGTCGGCGTTGAAGGCCGTACAAACGAGCGGGTGCAACTGGATGGCTTTCCCTTCGATCAGCTTGGGCTGAAAAGCCTGGATACCAAGCCGGTGGAGGGTCGGCGCACGGTTGAGCAGCACCGGGTGTCCCTTCAGGATATTTTCCAGGATATCCCAGACCACCGGGTCCTTCCGGTCCACAATCTTTTTTGCCGATTTAACGGTTTTAACGATGCCACGTTCGAGCATCTTTCGGATAATGAATGGCTTGTAAAGTTCCGAAGCCATCTCTTTGGGCAATCCGCACTCGCTCAGTTTCAATTCGGGGCCCACCACGATGACCGAACGGCCGGAATAGTCGACGCGTTTCCCGAGAAGGTTCTGGCGGAAGCGTCCCTGCTTTCCTTTCAGACTGTCGGACAGCGATTTAAGGGCGCGGTTCGATTCCGTTTTCACGGCGCTGGCCTTGCGGGAATTGTCAAACAACGAATCGACGGCTTCCTGGAGCATCCTCTTTTCATTGCGGAGGATGACATCCGGAGCCTTGATCTCGATCAGTCTCTTAAGGCGATTGTTGCGGATGATGACCCTGCGATAAAGGTCATTCAGGTCGGAGGTGGCGAAGCGTCCGCCATCGAGGGGCACGAGCGGCCTCAGTTCGGGCGGGATCACAGGGACAACCTTCACGATCATCCATTCCGGGCGATTCTCCATCCTCTTCTGACCGTCGCGGAACGACTCGAACACCTGGAGGCGTTTAAGGGCTTCCGCTTTACGTTGCTGCGAGGTCTCGGTATTGGCCTTGACACGGAGGTCGTAAGATTCCTTGTCGAGATCGAGTTTCGAAAGAAGTTCGCTCAGCGCCTCGGCCCCCATTTTGGCCACGAACTTGTTGGGATCGTCGTCATCGAGGTACTGGTTCTCCTGCGGGAGTTTCTCCATGATGTCGAAATACTCCTCTTCCGACAGGAAATCGAGATAATTGACGCCATCGGCCTGCTTGATCCCGGGATTGATGACGACGTATTTTTCGTAATAAATGATCGATTCAAGCTTTTTCGTGGGAAGTCCCAGCAGCGATCCAATCTTGTTCGGCAGCGAGCGGAAGAACCAGATATGGGCAACCGGCACCACCAGTTGGATGTGTCCCATCCGCTCCCGGCGAACCTTCTTCTCCGTCACTTCAACTCCGCAACGGTCGCAGACGATCCCTTTATAGCGGATCCGTTTGTATTTACCACAGTGGCACTCCCAGTCCTTGACCGGTCCGAAAATGCGCTCGCAGAACAAACCGTCACGCTCAGGCTTGTAAGTCCTGTAGTTGATGGTCTCGGGCTTGAGCACTTCACCGCTCGACATTTCGAGGATCTTTTCAGGAGACGCAAGGCTGATCGTGATCCTCGAAAAGCTGCTGTTTACCTGACCCTCTTTCCTGTAAGCCATATTTTTATTTTTTCAGATAACAAACCAAAAAGAAATACCCGACATGCCGAAGAAACCGGCTTAAGCGTGTCAGTCAAAGTTCAGGTTCAGACCCAGTCCACGCAATTCATGGACAAGTACATTGAACGATTCGGGGATTCCCGGGGTAGGCATGGTTTCACCTTTAACGATGCTTTCGTATGCCTTGGCCC
>DAONFN010000286.1:0-4513 GCA_035403625.1 Bacteroidales bacterium | reverse complement strand
ATCGACTGAATTTGGGGCGTCGCTTTTCCGGTAGAGGTTGAATTTGCGCCGTTTGAGGTCCGTTTTGGTGAGTCCCTGCAGGGTGCCCGCCCAGAGGTTTTCCGAACGGTCGATGTACAGCGAAAGAACGATGTTGTGGCTCAGCCGGCTGTTCTCGCTGGTGAAACGTTCGAACCGGGGCTTGCGGCCGGTGAAGCTGAGCCGGTTCAGCCCGCCCCCTTCCGTGCCGATCCACAGATGGCCGGAATTGTCCTCCAGCATGCACCGGATGAAGTTCTGGCTCAGCGAAGAGGGATCACCCGGGTCGTTGCGGAAGGTGGTGAACCGCCCGGTTTGCCGGTCCAGCAGGTTGAGCCCGTCCTGGGTTCCCGCCCATAGGCGCCCCTGCCGGTCTTCGAACAGGGCGGTGATGGTGTTGTCGCTGATCGAACCGCCGTTCCCGGCCTCCTGCAGGAAGTACCTGAAGGTATGGTTGCGGGGATTGAAGCAGGTCAATCCCCGGGTGGAGCCGATCCAGATGTTCCCACCGGCATCCTCCAGCAGCGAGATGCGATTGTCTTTTACCGAGCCGTCATATTCCAGGGTACTGGTATAACTGTCGCTTTTCGCGGTTACCGGGTCGTACACGGTGAGTACCGGGGGTGTATTGATCAGGATTTTTCCGGCAGATGAAACAAGGACATCGTAGGGGCAGTTGGTAATCTCCTTCGCATAGCCGGTCCGGTAGCGGATCCGTTTGAAGATGCCGGTTTCCCGGAGATACTGGTTCAACCCGTTCTTGGTCCCGATCCACAGGTTCCCTTCCCGGTCCTCCGCGATGGAGTAGATCCAGTTGTTCCACAGGGAATTCGTGTCGGAAGGGTTGTGGGAATAGACCTCGAATGTGTACCCGTTGAATCTGTTCAGTCCGTTCTGCGTTCCGATCCAGAGAAACCCCCTCGAGTCCTGGCAGATGCAGTTGACGACACTTTGCGAAAGCCCCTCTTCCAGCGACAGGGAGGAAAAAACGATATTCTGGGACAAAGCCTTGCCGCCCGCGAACAGCGAAATAAAAACCAGGAGGAATGGCGCGATCCGGGCAACAATTTTTGTCTTCGTCATGGTGCGTATGCCTGGAAACGATTCAGGATGGTGGTGTGGCCGGAATCAACTGAAGATCGAGACGAACCCCAGTTCCTTCGGGGTGATCGACATGACCGGGATAGGGGAGAGGCGTACGAATTCCTGGGCGCGCGATCCCATGAAGAATTCGACCACGCCCGCCTCCTGCTGGGTCATGATCATCACCAGGTCGATGTCACCCTGCTGCTCCGCATAGTTCAGCACGGCAGGGATGAGCGCCTTTTCGTTTTCCACATTTTCAATGAGATCGGCCGTACACCGGATGCCTTCCTTCTCAATGACTTGTTTTACCTGGGCCGCCAGGAGGTTGAGCCGGTTGCGCACGGCCGGGTCGTTCATGCTCCAGATGCCCGAAACCACCTTGATCCCGGCGCCGTAGATCTTCGCCATGCGGATGCCCCAGGTCACTTTTTGCCGGCTTTCCATGGTCAGGTCGAGGGGTAGGAGGATGTTACGGCAGCCGTTGTAATGGTGCTTCGCGTTGATGGTGATCACCGGGCATTTGGCCGACCGCAGCACCCGCGAGCTGTTGGCTCCCATCACCCCGGCGGTCTCCCCGGGGAGTCCGGGCTGGCTGTGGGTCCCCATGATGATGAACCGGGCCCCCGTTTTTTCGGCAGTTTCCACGATCCGAGAATAGATCCTTCCCGTTTCGAGGAGGGTCGATACCGCCAAACCGGTCTCTTCACGCACCCGGGAAGCCAGATCTAACAGTTTCTCCTCAAGTTTCTTCAGCATCTCATCGTCGTAAGAGGCGCCGAAAAGGGAACGGATGCCGGCGGGGGGATCGTACACATACAGCAGGACGATCTCTGCCGGCAGCAGGCGGGCCAGGTTGTACGATTGTTCCAGGGCGATAAGCGACTGAGGTTCAAAATCAACGGGGACGAGGATTTGCATCATAAGGAAAAATGTAATAAGGATGGCATGGCAAAGGTAATCAATTCAACGGGAAAAAACCTGTCAGAACCCTGATTGACCGGATGGCTACAGCACGATCCGTTCCGGCCAGGGATCGCTTTTCGATGCCGACCAGATCTTGCTCACATAGTCCAGTGCAAAATGGTTCTGAAGGGCATGGATCCAGTAGGATCCCCGGGTGTTGAGCCGGATGCCGCAGGAATCGCCGGGATCCATGAAGCCCAGGATATCCATCAGCCGGACCAGGAAGCGCAGCCCGGAACCTTCGTCGCCCGAACGCCATCGGCGATAATCTTCCCGGTCCATCTCCGTTCGGTACAATTGCCAGTAGAACCGGAACAGCTCTTCCATTTTCCGGCCTACGTTCATTTTTATGGCGATGGGCAACCGGTTTTCGGAAGTCCGTATGTATTCCGGCACCGAAAAAGTGTTGAAATAGAAGCTTTTGCCGTTGAATGAGCCCGACCCGGCTCCCAGTCCGAGGTAGTGGTCGCGGGTGACCGATGAGAATGGCTCCACCCGGTCGCGGGCAAACGACCATACATTGGTCCGCGAATATTGGTGGCTCTCGAGGAACCGGCTGATGAAATAGTACATCTTCCGCCGGGCCAGGATTCCCGGCATTCCGACGGCATGCTGCTTTTTCAGTCTGCCGATCTCGGAATAGGGGAAAGTGAAGAGCGGGTAACAGGTAACCTGGTCGACCCGATGGGCCAGGGCGATGGTAAGGTCGTTCCGGATATCATCGACCGATTGTTTGCCGATCGCGAAGATAAGATCGAGGTTGACGGTATCGAACCCGGCTTGCATCACCGCTTCGAGCGATTCCAGGGCCGTCTGTGAATCGTAGCTCCGCCCGATCAGGACCAGGTCGCGATCGTTGAACGTCTGTATCCCGAGGCTCAGCAGGTTGAAGCCGGTCGACCGCAGGGCCCCGAGCGTCTCCTTTCCGGTATCCGCCGGGGTGGTTTCGATGGCGATGCTTCCGCTGATGGTGAAATGCCGGTGCAGGTGATCGAGGATACCGGACAGTTCGCCGGTCATCAGCGTCGGAGTGCCCCCGCCCACATACACGGAAGTAAAGGTGTGGTTCCCCGTCAACCCGCGGTACAGGTCGATCTCCCGTTTCAGCGCCCGGGTTGAGCCGGATGATCTTGTGGATCTCGGCAAATCCGAGGTAGCCGCATTGGCGGCAGATCTCTTCCCTGCCGAAATCGCGGCAACAGGGGAAGATCCTGTTCCGGTCGTAGCTCTTCCCGCGAATCGAATCGTGCACCTCCCTGGGACCGTCGATGCTCACAAAGACGATATCGGCGGTGGTATCGATCGGGAAGGTGCCGTTGGTGTACAGGGCGATATAGCGGAACCCCATCGACCGGACCAGCCCGATGACATCCTCCAGATCCCGTGACCCGTCTTTCCAGAGGAAGGGTTCCCCGCCCTCGATATAGAGGTTTCTCATCCCCATATCGTACAGCAGCGATAAGCCCCGGTGCACCTCTGCGAAGGTAAGATCGGGGAGGCCTCTCCCGGAAACGTGGCAGTGTACGCAATGCAGGTTGCACCGGTCGGTGAGGACGATTCCACCCATGAAGGGTTGGTCTTTGCCCGTCAGTGCCGTTTTTGCCAGGTAACGGATCCCGGCCAGGGACATGGCGAGTTTACCGGAGTTCATCAAACCTGAGGGTCTCCATTGGGAAGATTTCATCCCCCACCTTACAGAAAAAACCGGTAGTGAGGATCCGTTGTTTCATCAGGACCTTTACCGGAAGAATGGATCCCTCCTCTGAAATCTTTCCGTGCATGACCAGCAGTCCGTACAGCCCGTTGATCTGGTCTTGTTTAACATCGTCAATGATCAGGGAGTACTCCATACCGTAGAGCACCGATCTTTTTTCAGCCCGGATGACATGCCCCTTGTACCGGAGCACTTTGTGAATGGAACAGATAGTTTTCATAAGTGAAAGTTAACGTCAAACCGTCCTTGAAAACACGACCCCGTTGCAGGCTGTTGAGATGCATTAAAGATACGCAGGAAATGGGCAAAAACGCAGTCCGGTCAGGTTTTTTTCACTCTTCGTTCCTGGTTTTACGAAACCGTTTCCGCCAGCCGGTCAGGAAATCAAAGTGACTCCGGCGGATCAGCTGGTGGCTCAGGACGTAGGCGATCACACGTTTTTCGATTTCATGGTGCAGCGGCAGCAGGATCGCAATGAGAAAGATCTTGATCAGCAGCACCTTCCAGGGCTCACCCTGCGTGATGGCATGGATTTTATGGTCGGCCAGGAGGACGATGAATTCGAAAAGAAAGATGAAGGAGAAAAATCCAAGCATCCGGATGATCCATCGGGGCAAATGCATGCTTCCCAGCATGATCAGCAGCACAAAAGCCGAAAGGATGGCAATGACCATTCCCGTGTACTGCAGGTTGTGCCTTCGTTCGGTCGCGCGGCGCTGCTGTTCGGCCAGT
>DAONFN010000285.1:0-4514 GCA_035403625.1 Bacteroidales bacterium | reverse complement strand
CATCAGCGCATCGGTAAGAACGCTTTCAAACGAGAAGGTGCGGTGAACGTAGGTCGAATTGTAGTGGTGGCATTTCAACTGGATGGCGACCTGCGAACTGATGGTATTGTAAGTCGACTGGATAAAGGGGGTTGGGTTGAGGAACTTTTCGTCCTTCGTGATCTCTGCGAGGATCTTTTCGGTGTCGTCGACGCTGCCCAGGCCGGTGCCGGTGATGATGGCGCCGGGCATGGAAACGCCTGCATCGGCCAGGCTCATCTTCGCTGCGGCGATCCCCATCTTGATGAGCCGGCTCATCCTGCGCGATTGGATGGGATCGATGTAGTTCCGGTAAACCGGCTCGATGCATTTCAGGTAGTCGGCGTCATACTCTGCCACCTCCCGCAGGAATTCCCCGGGTGCCGCTGTTTGCTGCGGCGAGATCATGCCGATGCCGTTGAGATAAAGCATTTACTTTTTAAAGATCAGCGAGGTATCATTTCCACCGAAACCGAATGAGTTGGACATCACCGCATTTGGGCTGACACCGGTCATGAGTTCCCGGACAGGAGTGATGTCCAATTCCTCCATAGGTTCCGAAAAGTTCAGGTTGGGCCAGATCACACCGTGGCGGAGACAGAGGATCGAAAGTATCGCCTCTGTGGAGCCTGCCGCGCTGGTGGTATGGCCTGTGAAGGGCTTGGTGGAACTGACCGGGGGGACCCGGTCGCCAAAAAGCCTTTCAATGGCCCGGCCTTCCGAGAGGTCGTTGTTGTCGGTGCCGGTTCCGTGGGCATTGATATAGCCGATGTCGCCGGGCTGCAGGCCGCTCATGGCCAGCGCTTTTTGCATGGCCAGGTAAGCCCCGGTCCCGTCGGGAGCGGAAGCGGTCTGGTGATAGGCTTCGCAGGAATTGCCCCACCCGGCAAGCTCGCAGAGAGGCGCATTCCCGGAAAACTCCAGGCTCTTTTCCGATTCCAATACCAGGTAAGCGGCTCCTTCACCGAGGTTGATACCGTTGCGGGTACGGTCGAAGGGCCGGCAGGGAAGGGGATCGAGGATCTTCAGCGCATTGAAGCCCAACAGGTGGAATTTCGTCAGCGATTCGCAACCTCCTGCCAGTACCCGGTCAAGCCGGCCGGCCCGGATCATCCGGGCTCCCATCAGAATCGCGTTTGCCGCCGATGAACAGGCTGTGCTGATCGTCGTAACGAAATCACTGATCCCGAGAAGATTGGCTATCTTCTCCGTACTGTCGGCACAATCATAGGAGGAAATGCAGCCGTTGCGTGAGTCGTTGGTGAGGAAATCGTTATAGTAAAGCTCGCTCCGGTCCATGCCGCCGACGGTGGTCGCGGAGATCAACCCCGTGCGAAGAGGTCTTTTCGTATCCAGATGTGCGTGAAGACAGGCTTCTTTGGCCGCGATGATCCCCAGAAGGGCGTTGCGGGAATAGCAGACATCGGTTCCGACTCCGGCCAGGGCAGACAGTTCCTCAAGCGTAGCCGGAACCTCCCCGACCAACAACTCGTCGCGGAGAATGGTATCGATATGGCGAAGTTTCCCGGTACCGGGGCGGCACCGCATCAGCGAATCGAAATTCTCCTCAACATTGTTCCCGATACAGGAGATGAGCCCGTACCCGGTGACGAACACCCGTTCAGGCATCCGGTGTTATTTTTTATGTTCCGTGATATACTCGGCCATGGAGCGGATGGAGTAGAATATCTTTTTCCCATCCTTGGGGTCCTCTATCTTTATCCCGTAATTCTTCTCCAGCAAAACGATCAGTTCGAGCGCGTCGATCGAATCCAGTCCCAACCCTTCACCGAACAAGGGAGAGTCGGGATTGATATCATCGGGGGTGATATCTTCCAGGTTCAGTTGCTCGATGACCTCCTTCTTAAGCTTTAAAATCAATTCATCCATGGTTACCTAAATATCAGATTCGTTTCAATAAATAATTCAGATTCATTTCATTAAACGCGACAGGTTGAAAGGACCCGGGGTCCCCTGAAGGAACCGTTCCCGCTTTTTCAACCAGTGCTGTCATTCCGCAGTACCGGTTGTTTAACACCTCCACCCATCCGCACAGACAGGCTTCCACCCGTTCCTGCTCAAAGAGCTCCGATACATACGTGACCAGCATGCGGGCGTCGAAGTTTTCCGAAAGAAGGAATGCATTCTCGCCTTTGATCCGGTGACGGATGCAAATCTCACCAATGACGATGTTGGGCAGGGTATAGACGAATACCGACGGACTGGGGAAGTACCCTGAACGGTCGCGTATGGTCTCCTGGTGTGCCATGTCGGTTTCCAGGCTGGAACTTGAATTGGCGAATACAGCACCCACCGATTCAGGTTTATATCCGGATACAGGCCGTTCCTTCAGTGCAAGTTCCGTAGCCAGAAATCCCAATTTGCTGATGGCATCCATCTTAAAAAATTTGGGATAACTGACCTGTTCCTGCCGGAACACCGTTTTGATGAAGTCTGCAAAATTAACAATATTTTCCTGATAACAGGCGAGCCGGCCGTTCACGATCGCCGTGTTGTCCCGGATCAGGCAATAGCTGGTGATGATCGTATCCATGCTCAGTGTTTTCTGTAGATGACCGCCGCATTGCACCCGCCGAAACCGGAGGCGGTTTTCAGGCAGGCGGACAAAGGTTGCGTTCGTGTTTTTGTGATCACATCCAACGGCACCGGAACTCCCGATTGCTCGTAGCCGGCCGAACGAAAGAGGGTATCGGTGCGCAACGAAGCGGCAGCCATGATCGATTCGATAAGTCCGGCCGCCCCCAGGGTATGCCCCCAGTAGCCTTTGAAGCTGTTGACCGGTACCCCGGCCACCCCGGCACATTCAAAAGCTTTCGATTCCATCTCGTCGTTGAACGGGGTGGCCGTGCCATGTGCCGAAATATACCCGATACCGCCCGGAGTCATCCCGGCCTGCTTCAAGGCGTTCAGGATGGCCCAGCCCAGTTCCTCGCCGGTGCGTGAGGGCCCTGAAATATGATTGGCGTCGTTGCTGGTGGCTCCTCCCGCTACGGTGATCGCCGGTCCGGTCACCATAGCTGCATCCGTTCCCAGCAACAGGGTCCCGCATCCTTCGCCCAGCGAAAGTCCCTTGCGGTTGAGGTCGAAGGGCTTGCAGGGATCAGGGCTGAGTTCCTGGAAGGACTGGAAACCGGAGATGACGAATTCGGAAGCGATATCCCCCCCGGTGACGACCGCGTGATCGTAGGTACCGGATTGGAGGTAACGGGTGGCAGCCAGAATGGCGACCAATCCCGAAATACAGGCATTGGATATGATCAGCGGGGGATTGACAAACCCGAAGAATTGGGCCACTACACGTCCCATCTCCCATAAAAAGAGCCTTTTATGGCTGAAAACCAGTTTGTATCTGTCTTCCAGCAGGTCGATGTTGCCTTTGGTGGTGGAGATGACAAGCAGGGTGCGTGGATCGGCCGCCAGTTGCGGGAAATCCCTGAGCGTCTCATGCACCGAAAGGAGGATCATCTTTTCCAGGCGGGTGAATGCAGTGGGAGGAACATCTTTGCCCCGGACCGCCAGAAGAGTTTGAAAGCGGCTTTCCAACTCCGCGGTGTCCACCCGTGAGAGTTGCATGGGTTTAGGGTAAAGCAGCGGATCGTCCACTTCCCGGATTCCCGAAATGCCTTCGAGCAGGGCGGTATAATGCGCCGGGGTGCCGAACCCCAGGGAGGTGACCAGGTCATCGCGGAGCAGGTAAACCGGTTTCATAACAGGTTGATTCATACGCCCCATTTTTTTCGCCATCCGGTAAAGAATTCCGGGGCGGTGAGCAACAGTTCTCCCTGGGGGGTCAGGAAGACCTGGGTAGTGGTACCGGTCGCGGCCACTTCCCGGTCGCGTTTCCGGTAAATGGTGTATTCGAACACGATCTTGGCAGCCTCCGACGGGATGAACCGGGTCTCCACCACGGCGATGTCGCCGTTTTCGAGCGGCCGTTTATAGTCACAGGTGGCTTTCACGATCGGGATCATCACGTTGTGTTTATAAACATCGAGGTATCCCAGGCTGTACTTCAACCCGAACGACTCCCGTCCGTCTTCGAAGTACTTCAGGTAGTTGCCGTGCCATACGATCCTCATGGAATCTACTTCCGAGAACCGTACCGTGATCTCTTTTATATCTGTCAGTTCCATGTCAGTTGTTCATAGGGCGGCGGATCCGCTGGTAGATGGCTGTCAACGCCACCGTAGCTGCAAAGAAGGCCAGCAGTTTGGCTGCCTGGGGCAGGATAGTCACCATTCCTCCTCCGCGGAGGAAAAGGTTATAGAATGCGGTAATGGCCCAGTTGAGCGGCGAAAATCCGGCTACGACCGTCATAAAAGGCGGCATCAGGTAGATCGGCACCCAAAGTCCTCCCACCGCCGCCAGGATGATCACGGAGATCGATCCGAAAGCCGCAGCCTGCTGGTGAGTCCGGGCAACCGTGCCGATCATCAGACCGTATCCCACTGCCGCCAGCGCAACGACCAACGATA